>JAMCVD010000070.1 GCA_023381995.1 Deltaproteobacteria bacterium | reverse complement strand
TGCGGTCGTGGACCTGCTCACGACCAACGAGACATACTTTTTCAGGGAGATACTTCAGCTCAAGGCCCTGTTCGAAGAGATCGTGCCTTCCATCAAGGCCGAGAAGACATACATCCAGAAGCCGTCCCTGCGCATATGGAGCGCCGGCTCATCCACCGGGGAGGAGCCGTACACCGTGGCCATCATGGCACAGGAGCACGGGGTGCCCGAGGACTTCAACCTTGAGATCTATGCGACGGACATAAGCCAGAGGGCGCTGACCATATCCAGGAAGGGCATCTACAGCACCGCTTCCTTCAGGGTGACGGACGACTATCATAAAAAGAAGTTCTTCGAGCCCGCCGGGGACAAGTTCAAGCTCAAGGACGAGATCAAAAATATGGTAAAGATAACGCACATGAACCTGATGGACAGCACCATAATGCACCTCCTCTCGCAGATGGACGTCATAATATGCCGCAACGTCATGATATACTTCGACCTCGAGTCCAAGAAGAAGCTCATAGAGAAATTCTACGAGAAGCTCAACAGCGGCGGCTGGCTGTTGCTCGGGCACGCGGAGTCCCTTATAAACATCACGGGCATGTTCAAGCTCGTGCAGCTCAAAAACGATCTGGTCTACAGGAAGCCCCTGCGATGAGCGACAGGGTCACGGTGCTGATAATAGATGACTCCGCCTTCAACAGACGGTCGCTGAGGCACATGCTCGAATCGAGCCCGGACATAAAGGTCGTCGGTGCTGCGATAGACGGGGAAGACGGGCTGAAGAAGGCAAGCGCGCTCCGGCCCGACGTCGTGACGCTCGATCTCGAGATGCCGAGGATGGACGGCTTTACCTTCCTCAGGATCCTGATGAGGACAAACCCCATACCGACGCTCGTGATAAGCTCGAAGTCCGATTCCGAGAGTGTCTTCACGGCAATGGAGCTCGGGGCCGTGGACTTCATACAGAAGCCCGTAAAGAAGGCGTCCATGGAGCTCTACTCGATAAAGGAGGACGTGCTGAAAAAGGTCCTGCATGCCCAGAGCATCAACCTCAAGAACGTCCAGAGAAGGATAGCCGACATAAACGTCAAGCTCAATCTCGGCATAGACACGTCGGTCAGGCCGATAGTAAAGATCAGGGGCGCAAAGCGGGAGGACTTCGAGGTCTACACGGGGTTCAAGCTCATCGCGATCGGCTCTTCCACCGGAGGGCCGTCCGCCCTGCAGAGGATAGTGTCAGGGCTGGACAGTAACCTGAAGGTAAGCGTTCTGATATCGCAGCACATGCCCGCCGGGTTCACCAACACATTCGCTCAGCGGCTCAACAAGTATACCAACTTCACCGTCAGGGAGGCACAGGACGGCGATCCGATACGGCAGGGCAGTATCCTGCTGTGTCCTGGGGGATACAGCATGGAGATAAAGACCGAGGACGGCAGGAAAGAGGTCAGACTGCTGCCCAGACAGAAAGAGGACAAGTTCATCCCGTCCGTCAACAGGATGTTCGCGTCCGCTGCAAAGGAGTTCGGCAGGATGAGCGTGGGCGTGGTCCTGACCGGGATGGGGGACGACGGCAAGAAGGGAATAGAGACCATAAAAGACAGCGGGGGCTACACGATAGCGGAGTCCGAGGAGACCGCGGTCATATTCGGGATGCCGAGAGAGGCGATAGCGACCGGGAAGATCGACCGCGTCCTGCCGTACTACCTCATATCCATGGAGCTGAATAGGTGGGCAAAGGGGTAATGGAACGCCCCTCTCAGTGTATCGCGTATAGAGTGAAGTCCGCGGAGCCGACGTAGATGGTACCGTCCGCACCTATGGCCGGGGACGAGTCTATACTGCCCCCCGTAGGGTAGCTCCACTTGGATGTCCCGTCCGGATTGATCGCATACAGCCTGCCGTCCTCCGAGCCCACGTAGACGATACCGTCCCCGCTCACCGCCGGCGAGGAGTTTATGACACCGCCGGTGGTGTAGGTCCAGTCCAGCGAGCCGGTCGAAAAGATCGCATACAGAGTACCGCTGTTCGATCCTATATAGATGGTACCATTGCCTCCTATTGCAGGCGAGGAATGCCCTATGGAGCCGCCGGTGGTATAGCTCCAGTCGAGCCCTCCCTTCGGGTTGATCGCGTACAGCTTGCCATCGCTCGATCCTATATAGACAGTGCCGTCCGCGCCTATGGCCGGGGACGAGTCTATACTGCCCCCCGTAGGGTAGCTCCACTTGAATGTCCCGGCCGGATCGATCGCGTACAGGCTACCGTCTCCGGATCCTATATAGACAGTGCCGTCCGCACCTATGGCCGGGGACGAGTAGACCTGGTTCCCGGTGGTATAGGACCACTTCAATCCCCCGCCGGAGCCGATTGCGTACAGCTTGCCATCGCTCGATCCTATATAGACAGTGCCGTCCGCGCCTATGGCCGGGGACGAGTACCATATCGGGCCGCCCGTTGGATATTTCCAGTCAAGCGAGCCGTCACTACCGATCGCGTATAAGCTGCCGTCGCTCGAGCCAATATAAATAGTGCCGTTGGCGCTTACTGCCGGCGACGAGTACCATATCGGGCCGCCCGTAGCATAGCTCCATCTGGAGCCCCCGTTCGGACTGACCGCATACAGTCTGCCGTCTTCCGAGCCCACGTAGATGGTACCATCCCAGCCTATGACCGGCGAGGAATATACGTAGTCGCCGGTTGCGTAGGCCCATGCGAGCGCCCCGGTCGTAGAGGCCGTATTTATGGGACTCAGCCCGGTCGATCCGATATCTCTATGGAACCTGGGCCACGAGCTGCCGCTGCTCATTACAACGGAGCTGCTCCCGGTCACCTCTGCGCCGTACCCATCGCTCACAGCTACGGTCACGTCGTAATACCCCGGAATCCCGGGAGAAGACCATATGGCCGAACTGCCCGACGCCACTCCGAGGCCGCCTATGTCCCAGAGGTAGGAAAGGGAGTCTCCATCCGGGTCAGATGCATTGCACGAGAGCAACGTAGAGAGGATGACAGGCTGGGGGGAGATGGATATGCTCGTTATAAAGGGTGGCCACTGGGGGGTCGTGCCGATGGCGACCGAGCCGATTGCCGCACCTCCCTGGCCGTCGTACACCGTCACCGTGATATACCCGCTCATGTTGTGGATCGAGGGAGGGAACGCCCATGCCGTAGGACCGGAGCTCGTTATGCCCCATCCGGACGATACGGTCCACGTATAGGTGAGCGCATCCCCGTCCGGGTCCGATGCCGTCACAATTGCGGTTATCGTTTGATTGGTGGCCGTCGGGTTGGGTGATGCCGTGATGCTACTTATCACCGGCGCGCTGTTGCCAATCGTGCTCACTCCTATAGAGGCGCTGGCAACGCCGCCGTGGCCGTCGTCCACCGTCACCGTCACAGAACCGCCCGCGCTGTACGAAGACGGTGCGACCACCAAGGCAGTGGCCCCGTTCCCTGTTACGGCCCACCCCGGGGATGTTGTCCATGAATAGGTAAGTGCATCCCCGTCCGGGTCCGACGCGGATGCTGCTACGGCGATTACCCCGTTCGGGGTCACGGGGTTCGGCGAGGCGCTGATACTCGCTATGACTGGCGCGCTGTTGGCAATGGTACTGATGGCTATAGTGCTGCTCGCCGTACCGCCGTACCCGTCGTCCACCGTCACCGTCACGGAGCCGCCCGTACTGTAGGTGGACGGGGCCGTTGCCGTGGCAGTAGCCCCGTACCCCGTTATCTGCCACCCAGTCGTTGCCGTCCATGTATAGCCGAGCGCATCCCCGTCCGGGTCTGAGACCGCCGCACTTATAGCTATCGTCTGATTGATCCCGGCAGGATTAGGCGACGCCGTGATGCTGCTTATCACCGGCACGCTGTTGCCAACCGTGCTCACGTCGATAGAGCCGCTGGTAATGCCGCCGTGACCGTCGTCCACGGTCACAGAGACCGTGCCGCTGCTCGCATAGGTGTCCGGAGAGGTTACATTTATCCGCGGTGTGCCCTGGCCGTAATTCATCGTCCAGCCTGTCGTGACCGTCCATGTGTAGCCCAGTGTGTACCCATACGTATCTGCCGCGGACACGGAGATGTTCATGGCCCCTCCCCTGCCTACCGGGTTGGGCAGGGCCGTGATACTGCTTATCACCGGCAGACTGGAGATGATAATACTGCCGGCCTGTGTACTCACCCCGAGCGAGGCGTGCGCTGTCTTCCCGTTGCCGTCATCCACCGTCACCGTAACATACCCGGCCGCATTGTTCGTGGACGGGGCCGCTACCGTGGCAGTGGTACCGTAGCCGGTCACAGACCATCCCTGGGACACCGTCCATGAATAATGGAGCACGTCGCCGTCCGGGTCGGACGCCATTGCTACCGCGCTCATCGTGCCTCCGGGGACAACGGGGTTCGGCGATATTTTCAAGCTGCCCACTATAGGGGAGGCGTTGCCCTGCGGCCTGCCGCACCCTGCCAGCACGGACGAGAGACCTATCATCGCTAACAAGAAAAGCTTCAAATCCTTTGTCATCCAAATCTTCCTGTCTATTCTTCGTCCCCGGCCTTCCGCTCAGAAGTGGACGGCCATTTTTCACTACCTGCCCCTTCACAAGGGTGCCAAAGCCCACTTTTGCTTGCTCTATTATACGGTGTTTTTATAGCAGATTCAACAACTATTTTAACAAATTATTTTAACTATTTTTGGCTATTTTGGGCTGCTATCTTTTACTGTGTATATACCACCTCAGCAATTCCTTTCTGCATCCCTTTCCCCATTATCTGTTCGACTCTCTACGTTATGTTGAACTTGCTGGGTAAATGTAGTAATAATCTGATTCATGTCCCGTCCTGAAAGACAAAATGAAGTAATCGATATTCTTGAAGAATTGAAAAAACAGAAGGGTCTTGAGCCTTTAAAACAACTATTCTGGAGTGAGTTGAATTATAATCAGGTCAACGAGCCGCTTTCACGCCATGGATTATCCGATACGGCCAATAAAGCTCTGGCAGAAGACCCAATACTATTAGCATCAGGGGGATCAGATAATGGATTCCATATTATCTATTCCAGATTGGCATCAGAACGGCTGCTGATCGGGCAAGAGCGCCCCATAGTATCAAAACTTCTTCAAACACATCCTTATACCCTTTTTATATTCTCTAATAACAATCAGGAAAGATGGCATTTTCTCAATGTTAAATATGATGAGAATAGCAGCAAACGCCGTTTATTCCGCAGGATAACTATAGGTCCTGAAGAGCGACTCCGTACCGCATCCGAGCGTATCGCCATGCTGGATCTCGCTACCATCAATCCAAGTCTTTTTGGCATCTCACCATTAGACATTCAAACAAGGCATGATGAGGCGTTTGATGTTGAGGCTGTACAAAAAGAATTTTTCAGTACATTTGCAGCGCTTTATCACAAGGTCATAGAGGATATTGAACAGGTGCAGAGTCTTAAAGACGATGCAGGAAAGTTTGCCCAATTACTGCTTGATAGAATGCTTTTTCTTTATTTCATACAAAAAAAGGGATGGTTGAATCAGAAGTCCGATTCTCTTTATGTACGCTTTCAGGAACATTGGAAGCGATCTCCTGATAGTAATAGTTTTTATACCGAGGTGCTTTATCCATTATTTCTTTCTCTGTCCAATGCCGATATAAAATCCGACAGCATTGGCTCTGTACCTTTCTTGAACGGCGGGCTTTTTGAGGAGGATGTAAAACAAACACAAATTGAGCGTCTCAACCAAGCAAGGCTGCACCTTAAAAATGCTACCTTCAAAGCAATTTTCGATGATCTTCTTGAAAAATTCAATTTCACTATAGCTGAGGATACACCTCTCGATGTGGAGGTCGCTATTGACCCCGAAATGCTTGGAAAGATATTCGAGAGCCTAATCCTTCAACTCGAAAAAGATCCAAGCAAAGACCTTCGTAAGCTCACCGGCTCTTACTATACGCCGCGACCAATAGTACATTTTATGTGTCAGGAGGCGTTTAAGGAATATTTGGTTACACAGCTTTCCGGAGTGGATAAAAACAAGGCAGCCTCTATGAAAGAAAAGGTAGATGCACTTGTTTCGTTGCCACCGGCTGATCATCTTGATGATGAACAAATCGGCGGGTTGCAGGGCCTTTTTACGAATGCCGAGGCAGAAAGCCTTGCTCAAGCTATATACAACTGCAAGGTTTGTGACCCGGCAGTCGGGTCTGGTGCATTTTTAGTAGGCATGCTTCATGAAATGATTACGGCCATTGCAAAGCTGGATCTCATTACGAAGGGAGAAGATGCATTAAGGCAGCGTAACTATGATTATGATCTTAAAAAGCGGATTATTGAATCCTGTCTTTACGGAGTGGACATTCAAGAACAGGCTGTCAGGCTCTGCGAATTGAGATTATGGCTCTCCTTGGTGGTAGATTATGAGGTTGATCATGATAAGCCATTTGATAAAGCCATACGTGAAGTTCCGAGCCTGCCGAACTTGTCTTATCGTGTTGTACGGGGTGACAGCTTATTGGAACGATTGTTCGGTCATGTCATCAACCTCGACCAAATGGCAATGGATGCAAAAACGAAACAGATTATAGAATCTATTCAGGCAGACAAGCAATCATACTTTAGAGAAAGTAATGCCGGGGAAAAGCATAGATTGGAATTGAAGATTCTTGCCAAACAGGCAGACCTTGCAGAACGGCTTATCGCAGCCAAGACATCCGCATTAACCGCCTACCAGACACAGTTGTTCGGTGAGGACAATATAACTGCCAAAGAACGCAGGGCAAAAGAGGAACACGAAGGACAGATCAAAGAACTGAACGATCTGAAAATAAAGGTTGCGAATGCCAAAAATGCGATAGAGCGGATTACCCAACAAAAAAGGATTTTGGTGAAGGGTGACATTGACACCTTACGCCGCCAATACTTCCAAACAGGCGCATATCCAACTTTTATATGGCGCGTTGACTTCGCAGAGGTGTTTATCGAGAAAGGCGGCTTTGACATCGTCATCGCCAATCCACCGTACGTGCGTGCTGATTCGGGAGATGTACACCTTGCCTTTAGAAAGAAACTGGAAGAATCAAAAATATACGAAACATTGTATGAAAAATGGGATTTAATGGTACCGTTTATAGAAAGAGGCTTAAAACTTTCCAAGTCAAGCGGGGATCTTATCTACATAACCTCAAATGCTATTTGCACATCTAAATACGCCTTTAAATTACTTGATTTGATTCAGGAAAAATATATCACACATTCTATAGACTACTTCGATGATATGGCAGTGTTTGAAGCCGGGGTTATCCCCGTGGTGCTTCATATAGGTAAAAACGATGCTTATGGCAAAACGAAAAAGATCATCCATAGAAGTTCCTTTGAGAATATCGTAAGCAAGACAGAGATACCAACAAATGCTTTCAAATTGCTTGGCCGCAACGCATTTCGAAAGGAATACAATGCGGTTAGCTTAAAAGCAGAAACCATTAATCTCGGGGATATTTGCTACATGAGTTATGGATTACGCCCCAATAGTGACGAACGATACTGGAAGGGTGAATTTACCGCAAAGGACCTTGTTAGTGAAAAACGAGATAAAATACATAGCCAACAATATGTTGAAGGTAAAGATTTGGAAAACTATTTCATCAATCGGATTCGTTACTTGGAGTGGAATACTGAGCGAGTTCCAAAAAAATTAGTCCGCCCTACATTCCCAGAGTTATATGACCGCTCAAAAATTATGCGCGGGCGTGTTACTGGTGGTATATATGACGATACTGGACTGCTTTGCAACGATAGTATCGTTGTGTTTGTGAAGTTTGTAGATTTACATGGTGTAAACAATAAAAGCATTCAAGTAAGTATTAAGAAATTTAATCGTTTGTCACGCACAGAGCTTGAAAAACATTCTGAAAAGTTTAATTTAAAGTATCTTTTGGCAGTGCTCAATTCATCCTTCGCCATGAAATATCTCAACAACATCCGGCGTCATCGTTTGGAAAACTACTTTTATCCGGACGATTTTCGCAAGCTGCCAATAGCGGATATATCCATGAAAGAGCAAAAGCCATTTGTTGAGCTTGTCGACAAAATTCTCTCCATTACCAAAGACGATGACTATTTACACAATCCAACTAAACAGGCAAAAGTGAAAGAGCTTGAAAAGCAAATTGACCAGATGGTGCAGCAACTATATTGTACAGATTAATTTTTATTTTGCAGCCTTTGATTCTTTGAGTGCTATAACATTGATTGGCGGAAGTAAAACGGGCGATATTGTACCCATGTTTGAAGTAAGTCTAAATATGATTTCTCTTAAATAGGGGAATAGGATAACAGGTGCATTCTTTGTACCAAACTCATCGGAAGCAATATTTTCTAAACCAGTTGTCTCAAATAAACCTTCTATAACAACCTCAAGTGAGAGTATTTCTTTCTTTTGCTCTGAATTACCCGTATATATACTAATTTTACCTGTTTGCTTTATGAGTAGCTTATTTTCAATCATTTCAAATGAATCCCCATAATCGAATTTATTCTCGAATTTTTCGGGCAATTGAACAAGAGAAGGATCTAAATTATAATTAGCATGCAAAAGGCGAACATAATGAAATCTATACCCCGGCTGTTTAGATAAGTCTTTCATGCTGCTAATAGCACCTTTTCTCTCGGCATAAAACCATTTTCTTTTTTGATTTCTTCAACTTGAGGCAACAGACTCACAAATTTATTTTTACTTAAATCTTCAAGTGACACAGAAAGCATACTTCCCCAATACGGGATCTCATTACTAATATTGCCAACAATTGCTGATTCATTAAATTGAACATTAACAGGAGGTAAGAAAATATCACCTGGGATGCTTAATGGCATTTCATAAATGGTATTGAGATACGAATAAACAATATCATTATTAAATGGGATATTTAAAGTATGAAACAAAATATTATCCGAAATACCTGATACCATTTCATAACCAATATGAAGAGAGGGAATAACAGCATTATTAAAATATTTACAAGTATCATCTGGATTTACAGTACTTACACAAAATGGAAGTGGATCGTCGCCATATAAATCTATAGCATTACTTATTGCATAATTTTTAACTGTGTAAAGTTTTTCGTTAGGAACATTTAATATATAAAACCAATACTCAATATTTTTATCTTCCTTGATCTTAAATTTTACTATTAGGACTTTCGCAAATAGAAATGTTGACTCAATATCTTTTTTAAGTTTTTGAATTTTGTCCATTATGTTTACCCTATCAAATCTTTTACAAATTCCTTTATTCCTTTTACACTCTCTCTGACTTCAATTTCTTTCACTGGTATCAGGTATTACATTATAATCTGCTTGAACGCGTAAGTCAAACAGACTCTTTAAAAATACTTTATCATCCTTACCTTTGCCTCTTAGAAGGGATGCATTATTGATAATTATCCCGTGCTCCCAATATACCGCATCAATTGAGAATTCTGAAAATTGCCTGCCTTTTTTTTCTAAACAATAAATTGCTGCTTGGTATGCTGCATAATAAAAACGACTTGCAGCAGAGTCAATATAATGTGCATTTAATAAATTATTAGCAGCATCTAAAGTTTTCGATGCCTTATTATTCATTAATATACCTCAGATATCCTCCGCCTTTTGAAAAAACAATTTATGGCTTGTCCACGTTTTTATAGATTAAATGTATGCAGATAAAAAATCAAGAATTTTATTCGTAAATGTGCGTTCGCCACACATTGGACCAACTATTTATTACTTTACAATAGCTTTGTTTTGGTTTATAAATCAATAAAAAAAGGAGGCGCTATGGATAAAGATTTATCTCAGAAAATTAGAGAAAATGAGATGATTAACTATTACAGATCACAAGTACTGCAAACCTTAATGAATACAATCAAAGATACCAGACCGGAACTTGCTTTAGACTTAAAAGCCGGCAAAGAAGGGCTGCAATCTACCTTACAAAGCATGGGATTGATTCAACAAGATGTTAATGACTTAAATAAGAGATGGTTAGAGAGTTCAACCGTAGTACTTGAGAAAATATGGGAAGGTGCAAGAATAACAGCGGAAGAATTTGTAAAGACTCTAAAAGATGCCAGTACTCCGAGAACACCTGAAAATAAGTAAAGCATTTGGATTGCAGGCTAACCCTGCAATCCATAAACTTTTAGATGCTGGTAATATTGTGGAACATAGAATGTTTCATACACCAGAATTTATACATAAATATATAGAGCCACGATTCGGGCATGAAGGTTTATTAGAAGCATATCTGCATATATTTGCAGATTTTGGGCTTATATCAGATTTTTGGTATAGAAAACAGAAACATATTAAGGGGAAAAAAGGGGACGTTGTCGGTTAAGTCAGCTTATATTGTTTCAGTAAAAAAGTGGCCAAATGTTTGCTGACAAGCTATAAAAATATAATATATAATTTATACCCACGCACGATATTATAGATAATCAGAATAAAAAGATAGACGGATATAACTTGTAGCATACACGGCAGCCGTGGATATGAATTTTTAAGGGTATTGTACGAAGAGGACATGGGTATGAATCTGCAATTGGCGGCAATTATCATGACAAATTATCATAGAAAAATTGACACATCCCCTTGAAAAAGGTTATAAGAGAAATCAATATAAATATGTGTAAGACATTGTATTAAGATGTACAACAATGTGTTCGGTAGGAATGGAATTAAAATGGAGGTAAATAAAAAATGAAAAGCTTGCCTTTGCTGTTTAATTACTCGGATACAATCCAGTACAAAGGCGATTTGATTGAGTTTACGATACAGGGCCGGATACTTCTTACCAGGGAAGAAGATGGAGAGGTTTGGGTATATGGGGTTAATCCTGGCGGATTAGCTGGCGGCGGAGAAACCATAGAAGAAGCAATATCGAATTTCAGGAACAACTATAGGGCTATGCTGTTAGATATGTCCTCCGAAGCTCGTGATATGAATAGTCTTAGGGAACAAGTAGAAAGATTCATATATCAGGAAAACTCTTTAAATGCAGACGCATGGCAAAAAGCAATTGAAGAAGTACGAAATAAGAATATTTCTATTGAGGGCTTACAGAAATTATCCGCAGAGCAGAATCCACCGAATGTTAAAATTCGGAAACTTCCCATACCTGAAATTACTGATGATTTAAGCTTGGGACTTAAAGATCGTGATGCTTCGAGAGAACACATTGCTGCCTGATTATTCATGGCTGCCTCAGTCATAAAATTAGAAGCTGTATGGCACCGTGAATATGAATTTTCAAGAGAATTATACGAAGAGCGCTATGACATGCTCTAAACCATATAAGTTCAAATGTTTTAATTTGATTTTTACAAATAGCATGCTATATTAAATAAAAAGGAGCTGGTATGGGAGAGAAACTTAACTTGTCAAGAGATAAGGCATTAGAGAAGATGATTTCTGATGCTGAAAAAATGCCAGGAATTATAGACTTAGTCAAAGTATACGGCAGATTAGATGAGTTAATGTTAAAAAGCAGTGAATATCTCCGGCTGTATCAGCCTAAAACAACCTCTTTATCGAGCAACAGCTCTTCTTCATTTATTAGGAGATAGAGTTGCCTACGTGGGGGGAGCTTTTAAAAGAGCTTCAAGAAGTTCAAGAAAAAACAAACTTACCCCCCTTTGATATTGTAAGACGAAAATATCTTAATTTGCTTAAAAATAAAACCGGTAGAGATGTAATCCTTTATGCCACCAAATGGACAGTTCCGGGTGCGTCTCCAAACGATATTGCAATAGTAGAAGAAGATGTTCAAGGTTTTATGGAAGTTATTCACGGGCTTTCTAATTCGGCTCTTGATTTAATAATTCATAGTCCTGGAGGATCTGCTGAAGTAACTGAAGCACTTGTATCTTATATTAGAACAAAATTTACAAATGTCAGAGTTATAATACCACAGGCTGCAATGTCTGCTGCAACCATGCTTGCATGTGCTGCTAATATTATTATGATGGGTAAACATTCCTCATTAGGGCCTATCGATCCTCAGTTTATTTTATCTACGCAAATAGGTATTCAATCTGTGCCTGCACAGGCAATCTTAGATCAATTCGATAAAGCAAAAGAAGAATGTCAGGACCCTAAATTGCTCGGGCGTTGGCTTCCTATTCTTAGTCAGTATGGTCCTGCATTGCTTGTCCAATGTGAGAATGCAATAGATTTATCGGAAACTTTACTTGAACAATGGCTCGAACAATATATGTTTTCTGGAGAACAAAGCGCTTCGGAGAAAGCTCAAAAGATTGCTCAATATCTTTCAGATCATAAAAGGTTTAAAAGCCATGCAAGACATATACCCCGTGATAAAGCAAAAGAATTAGGCTTAAATATAGAAGACCTTGAAAAAGATCAAGTTACGCAAGATTTGATTTTATCAGTATTTCATGCCACCACGCATACTTTCAATGCTACTCCTGCTGTAAAGATAATAGAAAATCATAATGGGAAAGCATTCATAAAAAGCCAATTCGTTCCAATTCAATTGCCAGAACAATCCGCTTCTAAACCGAAACACCCTTAACCAATTTGTTTTTCCTACAATAAAATTTATGCCTACACATGATATTATAGATAATAGGAACGAAAAGCTGGTTGATCACATCAACCGAATTCTTGGTACCACAGAGTCCGCACGGTTTGCTGTGGGATATTTCTTTGTGTTCGGACTAACAACAGATGAACGGAATGAGGTGTACTGATCTGTGTGTGAGCTGGTCCAAAACCGCCTTGAAAAGGCAAGGAGCGTGTGAGCAATAATTAAGAATTAAGGAAAACAATTCTAAATAAAGATTAGAAAAAACAAAGGTCGTATGTTATGTTACGACTATGAGGAGGTTTAAAGTATGATAAATAAGATAAAAATAAGCGGGTTCCGTTCAATAGAGAAACAAGAAGTGGATTTAGCACCATTAACTGTACTCTATGGACCAACAGCCTCTGGAAAATCTAGCCTCCTTTACTCCTTGCTTGTTCTCAAGAATTTTGTTGCAAATCCCAATCAACAACCAGACGGTTTCTTTTCAATAGGATTTATGAATCTCGGAGGGTTTGAAGCCTGTGTATTTGATCACAAACCAGACAAAGCAATTGAGGTATTATTTTCTTCTGAAGATGGAGAATATGGACTGGCCTTTCTGAAAGGCAAAGGCGAAATTTATCTCAAATCAAGTCTCGGGATCGAAATGAGAGCGAACATCACTATTCCTTATGCTTTGAATCAAAACTTTACTTTTCAATTCAAAGAAAAAGAGGATGAATATTCAATTAACTGGAATGGTATAACAAGTTCTGTTGCTCCTAAGCAGCCAACGGCAGATAACCAGCAGAGGGCATTGAGGTTAACGACCCAATTGAACAGGATACCTGATGTTCTAAAAAAGATAGATATTGTCCCTCACAGAAGAGGCTTTTTTAGCCAGTCTTACTCTCCAGGCGCAATAAACCCAATACCAACCACAGAGGGTGATGTAGCATCCTTGATTATAAATGATCCAAACTTATCTCCAAAGATATCTGTGGATTTAGAAAAGATTATAGAAAGAGATTTTAGACTATATACAGCCCCGGGAACAGCAACAGTTTTCTTTAACTCTACAGATAAAAAGGCCCGCGTTCCCGGATATCTTGTTAATGACGGCTTTGGGGTGAATCAGATAGTGTATATGCTCGCAAAAATCCATAGAGTCGATATTGAAACAATTTTGATTGAGGAGCCTGAGATACATTTACATCCTAAGATGATACGTCTCTTAGTAAGAGTTCTAAATGAGATAATAAAAACCGAAGGGAAACAAATAATTCTTGTTACTCATAGTGAAATCTTTGTAAGCTCCCTGCTGAATACTGTAGCGGAAAAGATTGTTTCACCTGACGATATTAAATGTTATTTGGCTACAAAGGAAAATAAAGCAACAATATATAAGCCTCAGAAAATCCAGGAAAATGGTCAGGTCGAAGGTGGGCTTTCCTCATTTATGGAAGGTGAATTGGAAGATTTAAAAGTGATACTTGGATTAAAAAAATGACAGGCAATTCAGAACCGATAATCATCGACGAGTGGCTGTGGTCTGACCTTTCTGGAGAAAACGGTGAACAAAAGCTCAAAGAAACGTTCTTGTTTCTTGATTGTCTTTATAAGAAGTGTGACAAGGTAGCAACTATAAGGGGATCAAAGTATGAAGAAAAGTTTTTCAATTTTTGTAAGCACTCCGATAACATCAGTCGTAAGATTATAAAATATTATAAAGATTGTATATTCTATAACTCTCAAAAATACATCGCTGCGGCTGAAGAAGAATGCCAGCAATTCGCTGAAGATGATTTATCAAACGTAAAAGACGATGATCGCTATTTAGTCAAACTTTGCTTTAAGTTACATTGTACCTTTATTACTACAGACAAGCCTTTATTAAATACATTAAAAGCGCAAAAAATACAATGTGAGCACAGGGATAGCTTTTTAGAGGAGTATATCAAAAAGTATAACAAATAAGGTGAGAAAGGAGCGCCGATCTATTTCATTAAAAGCTTATAAATATAGCACTACTATGCCACACGCATGATATTAAAGATAATAGAAAATAAAAAAGGATCGAGGTTATGATTACAAAACTAAAGGTTGAAAATTTTAAGCAACTCAGTTTTGACTTAGAATTGGATCCCGCTGTCGCCTTTGTGGGCCCCAATAATTCTGGCAAAACTTCTGCTTTGCAAGCAATTGCCTTGTGGTATTTAGCAGTACAAAAATGGAGTGAGAATATAAAAACAACAAAAGCTAAAAAACGTATAGGCGTCCCTATTAACAGAAGGGATTTAATATCATTGCCAACACCATCTGCTAAATTCTTATGGAAGTATTTACAGGTAAGAAAACAAAAAGAGGATAAAACGGGCACTCAGAATATTTTAATAAAGATCTACTGTGATGGGATATCCAATAATCAACCATGGAAGCTTGGTTTTGAATTTGATTATGCCAATGAGGAGTCATTTTATTGTCGCATTTTCTCTGATCCTGACACCGATAAACCTATGGAATTCCCGGAAGCTGTCTTAAATGAGAAAGTAGGATTTTTACCTCCTATGTCAGGGCTTGCTTCAGAAGAAGATAAACTACAACCCGGCTCTATCAATAGCAGGATTGGAGAAGGCAGGACCGCAGAAGTATTACGCAATCTCTGTTGGCTGGTTCATGAACAAAAAAATGAGAAGTGGAATAAGATTAAAATATTATTGGATAAACTGTTCAAAATACGGCTTAATGATCCTGAATATTTTTCAACTACAGGAAAACTGGCATTAACTTATAAAGAACACGACTCCACGTTGGACATTTCAAACGTCGGGAGAGGTTTCCAGCAGATTTTATTGCTGATTGCATATATCTATTCGCAGGAGAATAAGATTCTTCTTATTGATGAGCCGGACGCTCATCTCGAAGTACTACGGCAGAAAGAGATATATAATCTGCTTTCCGACAATATAAAAAAAGAAAATGCCCAATTGATTATTGCTACGCATTCAGAGGCCGTACTGAGCGAAGTATCCGAGAAAGATCAAATTATAGCATTTATTGGAACTCCCCATACCGTGAATAATAAGAGCCAACTTGTAAAGGCACTTACAGCCATAGGATTTGATCAATATCTGTTAGCGAAACAAAAGGGATGGGTATTATACTTAGAGGGCTCCACGAACTTGGATATTCTGAAAGCATTTGCTAAGAAATTACGACATCCAACAAAGGAATACTTGGAAAATGCTTTTGTTAAATATGTTGCTAATGTGCCCAGCGATACAAGGAGTCATTTCTTCGCTCTTAAAGAAGCCGAACCCTCTTTTATAGGTGTTGCTATTTTTGACAGGTTAGAAACCACATTACAAAATCAAGGTGGATTAAATGAAACAATGTGGAGCCGCCGGGAAATTGAAAATTATATTCTATTACCTGATGCGATTTATAGATTCTTTGATGCACAGCCAAGAGATTTGTTTAATGCAAAACAAACGGATATTATAAAAGCAATTGTGGAAGAAAGGACGCCACCTATTGCCTTAAAAGATACATCTAACGACTGGTGGATAAATACAAAAATAAGCGATGATATCTTAGATAAGCTCTTTCGTGAATTTTATAAAAAGATTAACCAGCCGATACAGATGCGCAAAGGAAATTATTATCAACTCATAGATTTTATGAAGCCGGAAGAAATAAACGACGAAGTAAAAGAAAAACTGGATTTGATTAACAGCGTTGCCAAGAAAGCCGAGCAGATACAAGAGAAGTGAGACAAGCAGATTTTGTTTAAGCTAAAACATTTTTATGCCCACGCACGACATTATAGATAATAGAAATGAAAAGCTGGTTGATCACATCAACCGAATTCTTGGTTCCACAGAATCAGCACGGTTTGCTGTGGGATATTTTTTCCTTTCCGGACTGACAAGTATTGCCGATAAGCTTGCCGGGGTAAAGGAATTGCGCCTCCTAATTGGTAATACCACCAACCGTGAGACTTTAGAGCAGTTAGCAGAAGGTTACCGCAGGTTAGATCTCGTTGCTGATGAGGTTGATAAGCAAGTTCATCCAAAGAGGATAGAATTAAAGCCAATGAGTGAAAAGGTTGCTGCTAATATCAGGGGATCGGTAGAGCTTATGGATCAAACCGATGAAAGTGTGACGCTTGTCAAAACACTCGTGCAAATGATCGAAGAAAAACGGCTTAAAGTAAAAATCTATACCAATGGCCGTCTTCACGCTAAAGCATATATTTTTGATTACGGGACAGTTTACGATCATGCCGGAAAAAAGATCGACAGGCATGAGAAAGGCATTGCAATAGTCGGTTCTTCGAACCTTACTCTGTCCGGAGTAACGCACAATACGGAATTGAATGTCGTTGTGCAGGGCAATGACAATCATGCAGAGCTTGTTGGTTGGTTTGATACACTATGGAAAGAATCTCAAGATTTTGATGAAGCCTTGATGCATGAGATGAAACAGTCCTGGGCCATTGTACCTGCGAAACCTTATGATATTTACATGAAGACCCTGTATTCACTGGTAAAAGATCGCCTTGAGGGTGAAGAAGAAAAGGAAGTTTTATGGGACGATGAAATTATAAAGAAACTTGCTGATTTCCAGAAAACGGCAGTATTGCAGGCCATACAAATCATTAAGGACAATGGCGGGGTATTTGTTTCTGATGTAGTTGGATTGGGAAAATCCTATATCGGCGCTGCTATCATCAAACACTTTGAAAGAACAGAACATGCAAGACCGCTCATTATATGTCCTGCCCCGTTAACTGATATGTGGGAAAGCTATAACGAGATGTATCAGCTTAATGCTCGTGTCCTTTCTTCCGGTTATTTAAAAGAAGCCGAGAATGGTGCACTCAACTTTTTAATGGAAGATATCAAGTATAAAGATCGTGACTTTGTTCTTATCGATGAAAGCCATAACTTCAGATACCCTGATACCCAGCGATACAAGGTAATCCAGTCATTTTTATCTACAGGAAGGAGATGCTGTTTCCTCACAGCAACTCCTCGTAATAAAAGTGCATGGGATGTGTATTATCAAATTAAACTATTTCATCAGGACGACAAAACTACTCTGCCTATAGACCCTCCTGACCTAAAACAGTACTTCCGGCTTATTGAAAAGGGTGAGAAAAGATTACAAGATTTGCTGTCAAACCTTTTGATCCGTCGTACTCGTAATCATATTCTGCGCTGGTATGGCTTCGACGCTAAAACACAGCTCCCTGTAGATCCATCAACGTTTAAAGAATATATAGATGGGGATAAGAAGGCATACGTGCTTGTTGGCGGAAGACATCAATTTTTCCCGAAACGTGAACTCGAAACAATAGAGTATAGTATTGAGGAAACTTATCAGGGACTTTACAAAGAATTAAGAGGGTATCTTGGTAAGGCACGGAAGAAACAAGCTGATAATCTGCCAGCGGATGAACTAACTTATGCACGTTACGGTCTATGGCATTATGTAAACAAGGACAAACAAAAACAAGAGCCATACGCAAGCCTGCATAGGGCAGGAGCTAACCTGCACGGTTTGATAAGGGTATTGTTATTTAAACGCTTTGAATCAAGTGTTTTTGCATTTAGAGAGACCGTCAATAATTTGCTTACTATACATGACAGATTTTTAAATGCATTATCCAATAAGATTATTCCTGCGGGTGATGAAGCCCAGTCGATCCTCTATGAGCCGAATGATGAAGAAGAACGTGATCTCATGGATGCTTTACGCGATGCTTCCGGCAAATATAATGCCTCTGATTTTGATATGGAACGTCTGAAAGAGAACATTGATCAAGATATGAAATTGTTTAGAAAAATCCTCCATTTGGTTGAACCTATCACGCCAGAAAAGGACGCTAAGCTTCAAACTTTAATAAAACGATTGCATGAAAAACCACTCAAGGATGGCAAGAGATTACTATTTACACAGTATGCCGATACAGCGCGATACCTTTTTGAAAATCTAAACAAAGACCATAAAAGTGACATAGACGTTATATATAGCGGTGATAAGAGCAAGACCCGTATTGTTGGCAGATTCGCACCAAAAGCTAATCCAGAATATAAGTTGCAAACCGGAGAGACTGAACTAAACACAGTTATAGCAACTGATATATTGGCAGAAGGCTTAAATCTTCAGGATTGCAACAAGATCATCAATTATGACTTGCATTGGAATCCTGTGCGTCTGATCCAGAGGTTTGGCCGTATTGACCGAATCGGCAGCGAACATGACGAGGTCTATGGATTTAACTTTTTACCGGAAACCGGCATAGAACGTAATTTAGGTTTACGTGAAAAGCTCCGGAACCGTATTCAGGAGATCCATGACACAATAGGAGAGGATGCCGCGATTCTTGACAGTAGCGAACGGCTTAATGAGGAAGCGATGTATGCAATCTATGAAAAACGTGGAAGCCAATTGAGCCTGTTCGAAGATGAGAAAGAAGAATATATAGATCTTAATGAAGCAGAAGAAATAATGAGGCAACTACGGAAAGAGAACCCAACGGAATATGAACGTATTGCCAATCTCCGCGATGGTATACGTGCTTCGAAATCTTCCATAATTAAGGGACTCTATGTTTTTTGTGAGGCTTCATATCCAAACCAAGAGCATACAAAAGGATATCAACAACTATTCCTGTTAGATGACAAAGGGAACATTGTATCCAAAGAAGTATCGCATATTTTAAGTGCGATAAAGTGTACGCCTGATACAGCCGGACATGAAATACCAAAGGATTATAATGCTGCAATTATGCGGATTAAACATCAGTTTACAGAAGAAGTTAAACATCGTCAATCCGAGTTTAAACATTCGCTATCATTATCGCAGGGGCAAAGATACATACTAAGAGAGCTGCGGTTTATTTTTGAATCAAATGCGAATGAGGGTGAAAAAGCTCAAATAAATACACTTGAAAAAGCATTTCGCAGATCACTTCCACCTGTACTTAACAAAGAATTAAATAGAATCAGACGTAATGGAATAGCTGGTGATAATTTATTAAAACTATTGATTGACCTCTACCATCAATACAACATGAGAAATTGGTTTGACCGGCAAAGCTTACAGCTTGATGACCATCCGATACCACGAATTATATGTAGTGAAAAGCTCATGTAAGAAGGGCGCCCCCCTGTCCGTCCCTTATGTTATAAAGAGCCCAGGATTGCGACAAACGATCCGATCAGTTGTCCGCTGATCCGGCAATTATTTTCAGCTTGCCGTTTTTTGACTTTTCCCTCTCAAGCACTTTCTTTATGGCGCTGCTCAGCTCGTCTTCTTTAAATGGCTTCGAGATATAGCCGTCCGGGGCCGGGACAGTCCTTCTGTGGGAGATGAATTCCTCGAACTCGGCCATTATGCCTGTTATTATTATTACCGGTATGGACGCGTACTGTGGGTCCTTCTTAATCTCACGATAGAACCTGATACCGGTCTCGTTCGGCATGATTATATCGAGGGTGATGAGATCAGGCCTCTGCTCTTTCAGCTTTGCAGCCGCTTCTATCCCGTCATGGGCAACATCGACAATGAAGTCGTGGTCCGTCAGCCATGTGTAAAGGTAGGCAAGGACGTCGTTGTCATCATCTATTACCAGAAACCTCTTTTTTACGGCATGTATCATATCTGTTCTCCTTTATGTTCGTTCAATCCTTCGTTAAGCCGAAAAATGCAATAGGGAAGTTTGCTCGTTCGTTCGGGGTACCCACGCGGAACGTGGGTCGTGCGATCCACCAAAGCTATATAAGCTTTTATCATAGATGTTATAGTCCTCTGTAAGTTTATATGCACGCACCAACGTTACAGTTTTTGCTGATATTCGAAGAATACCTCTGTTTGACGCAGGCGCATCACTCATTACACAAACTTCCCTATCTTGCAAATGCATTTTTCGAGTTAAGGCGATTGTCTCGCTATTTCTTCCAACCCTTGAGCATGGCCATGACAGCAGCAAGGGTCTCCCGGTCCGCCCGGGCCACCAATTCCCTTACCTCGTCCCGCAGTCCTGCGAGTGCTTTTTCAGTCTCCGCCTGCTCGGTCACCTCGATCCCCAGCTCGCGTTTGATCAGGTTGACATAGTCCTGGGGGTGCACGGGCTTCTCCAGATATGTCTGGGGGCCGGAGAGCGTCGCCCCGGAGAAGAGCTCGCTCATCTCATTTCTTATCCTGTCATCTCTGGCATGGGCGGTAACAACGATTACCTTGATTTTTGCCCATTCCTTGTTCTTGCGGAGCTCGTAGTAGCACCTGATCCCGCTCTTCTTTGGCATGACCAGATCCAGCGAGATGAGGTCCGGGGCATGCTCTTTGACCTTCTCCAGTGCCTCGTCCCCGTCAAGAGCGGTCATGACATTGAAGCCCGCATCTTCAAGCAATGTTTTCAGATATACGACGATGTCCGGCTCGTCATCCACGATGAGGATTGTTTTGTCCTGTGGTTTGACCATATTTATTCCTCCTTTATGCCTCAGCGGAAAACTGCGGCAATCTTTTCCTCGGGAAAATAATTCTGAAGAGCGATCCCTGTCCGGGAACGGATTCCATGGTGATGCGTCCCCCGTGCTCCTGCACGATCTTGCGGGTGAGCAGGAGCCCTAAGCCCGTTCCCCCTTCGCCCTTGGTGGTAAAGAAGTTGGTGAATACCTTTTGCTTGACCTCATAGTCCATACCGCATCCCTTGTCCTCTACGTCGAATATTATGCACCCGTCCTCTTCCCTGCATCTCACACGCACCTCGCAGCCATGCTTATCGCTCGTCTTATCGGTCATTTGGCACGCGTCGATGGCGTTGGACACCAGATTGGCGAGACACGCGTGGATGCCTTCGGGGTCCATGGGTGCGGGGGCGATGGATTCGTCGCATTCCGTCATCAATTCTATATTATATCTGCCCGCCGTCTCCTTGTAAAGCTTGATCACCTCGTGCACGATGTCGGCAGGTCTGACCATTTTTACTTTTGGTGTTATCCCTTTGGAGAAACTGAGCAGGTTTTTAGCCAGCACAGAGATTTTCTCAATGTTCCGGTGCAGCACGTCCCAGCCTTGATCTATACGACCCCTGTCGCCTCTGTCCAGACCGGACTTAAAAATATATACCCCGCCTTCCAGTCCCGTCAGGATGTTTTTGATCCCGTGTGCAAGTCCGGCTACAGTCTGCCCGACCGCTGCGAGGCGCTCTGCCTCTATTTTTTCCTGCTCCAATCGATAAATCTTTGTCACATCAACGGCCATCTCTATTACATGATTGACAAAGTTTCCACCTGTAAGAGGGTATGCGGTTACTGCATACCTGATTTCCTTCCCTTCCTTATTAAGGCCTACCTGCTCGCTTGTGTGTGTATCGTTGTCGGCAAAGGCAAGGTCTGCAGGGCAATTTTCGCATCTTTCGTCACGGTGTTTAAACAGCTCCCAGCAATACTGGCTCGTGGTCTTGCCGAACGTCTTCTGCATAAAGCTGTTGGCACGCACGACCCTGAAGTCCCTGTTCAGCACGGCGATGTAGCAAGGCACCTTGTCGAACAGGGTCTGGTATTCCTGCTGAAGCCGCTTGATCTCGGTTATGTCCGTGGACATCTCCACGACGTACGGTATCCCTCCGTTCTCTTTCATGATGGGTACCATGTGGACGAGGTAATGGGCCGTCCTGCCGTTGCGGTCGAGTCCGACTTCTTCGTTGATGCGCGTCTTCCCGTCCTCGAACGTCAGGGCGGCGGTGCATTGCTCGCACGGCTCTTTCCGCTTCTTATATATCTCATAGCAGGGGCGTCCGACCCCCGGGCCGAAAAGCTCCCGGAAGCTGTGGTTGTGCTCCACGATCTTCCAGTCCCTGTCGATGATGGCGATCTTGCAGGGTACCTGCTCGAATAGCTGGCTGCGGAGCCATGATTGTAGCGTGGTATCGATCATCTTCATCTCGATGGGGACAGCGCCCTGTTTTCTTTCAAGGGGTAACTACCTCTGTTCTGTGGAACATCCATCGAGAGAATAGAGCGCTGTCCGTTCTCTTCCCCCGGCGACGGATACTGGGGCAGGCCTTTCAAATAGTCCGGGTTGTTTACCTGGTGACAGGTCGCGCACTTTTCGAGGTTGCGGTAGCGCTGTGGATAGAGCAAAGCCATTCTCCGGTGGCAGCTTCTGCACAGTCCGTGCATGGCGTCCATATACCCGACGGCCGGCATTTCCAAGGGCCTGTCATGCAGTTTTATCAGGGAATTGTGCGCTATCATGAATTTGTGGCATGACGTGCACGGCGCCGCGGTCTGAAGGGATTTCACGGCAGCAGGGTCTTTGTGACATTTGATGCACGACCGGTTCCCGTCCATCTTTGCGACGTGGAAACCGTGGCTAAAGATGTTCGTCGGGAGGTACATGTCCCGGTGACACGTCCTGCAGGAGGTCGCCTGATTGAAGGGATAGTTCATGTGATGACAGAGCTTGCACGAACCGGTGTTTGTGCCGGCCTGCTGTGCGCCGTCGCACGTCTGAGCATATGTCTGGCCCGTCACCGCGTCCAGGGTAGTTGTCGACAGCTTTTCTATAACGGTGTCGCCGCTGTAAGAGGCGGTATTGTCTGACCCGGCGGTAATCAGGTGCTCTTTCTGTAACGCGTCGTAGATCCTTTCGATCATAATCTGGTGGGCCTTATGCTCGAAGATCACAAACCTGCCGTCGTTATTGACGAGGAGCAATGCCGGTGAATTCGTGACATGCGTATTCGGGTTTACCTTCGGGTCTACTGGATCGCTCCCGGCGACCGGCATCAGGCCGTATAATGTTTGACCGGACACGGAGACCTTTCCCGCGTTGATGGTCTCCGGGGGCTGCACGGGTGTCCTCCGCAGGTCGTGCCCCTTGCCCGGCATAAAATAGACACCAATGGATAACGACAGGACGAAGATTAGCGAGTACAGCGCCGTGTTGCTTATGCCCGCGGCACCTATATACACGTTCGATACGGGTTCCTGAGCGGGGAGTCCGGTGTCTTCATGCGATGCTTCTTCCGGCCCGTACACGGAGAAGTGTTCTACAAAGAAGAAGAATATTAGGGCTGCAGCCGCGACCACCCCTATGCTGATCGCGAACTCTGTCCACGCGGGGAAATAATGCGTCCTCGTGGCAGCTATGGTGGCGATGCCGGAGACGTTGATACGGTTCAGGACTATACCGACGACGGTACTCGATGCTCCTATAAAGAGTCCCCCCTTGCTCTTTCTGACCTTCGGGATGGAGAAAAGGACTATGGGGAAAACGACACTCAGGCACGCCTCTATGATGAAGTCCGCCGTCTCCCACGCCGGCCTCGCAAGGAGCGCGAGCTTGCCGTTGTACGCGAGGTCGCCGAGCCTGATCGCCATGTAGAGGCCCAGTACCACGGCACAGGCCCTCGCCAGACCTGCCAGGAGATCTGTCCCTTCCTCTTCTCTCTGGTAGACCCAGTTGCTCACCAGCGATTCGAGGATGACCATGGCAAGCCCGAGCCCGATGGCCGAGATAAAGAACAGCCACGGCAGCAGGCCCGAGTACCACAGCGGATAAATACGGAACGGCATGATCAGGAACAGGGTGCCGAGCGAAGACTGGTGCAGCGTGGAAAGCATGATACCGAGGATGATCAGCGGCAGCGTAAGGGCTTTGAGCGCTTTGTATATCCGCGGGAAAGGCATCTTCTCGAACACCGTCGGTGCGAACTCCAGCGCAAGGACCGTAAAATACAGCATGACGCACCATGCGACCTCGAACAGCGCGCTGTGGTCCTGCCAGTAGACGACCGGGTGCCAGATATCCCACCATCTCCCGAGGTCGAATATCAGTCCCACGATCACGGCCCCGTAGCCGAGGAACGCCGTCAGCACCGCGGGCCTTGCAATCGCGTGATAGCGGTGCAGGTGGAATATGTAGACCGTGGCCGCGATGACGAACCCGCCTGCAGCCAGCGCGACTCCGCCCACCACGTCGAAACCTATCCACAGTCCCCACGGGGTGAGGTCGGTCAGGTTCGTCGTAGCTCCGAGTCCGCGCACCATACGGACTATGCCGACGGCAGTGCCGAGTCCCGCAAGGAACCAGAGGACCCCTTTTACGGTTCTGACCCTCGCGGTAGATCGGTAGGGAGAATTAAAAGCCAAATCGAGAACGAATTGTATGAGTTTTTTTACGGACTTCATGGTCTGCCTCCTTTGTCGGACGTGCCGGTCGTGCCGGACGGGTCGGGCTTGTCGGACTTGTCCGGCTTTCCCGCTTCCTTTTTCATCAGCCGCTCCCTGCGCTCGATAATCCAGTAAAATCCATACATGCATACACCCATACCGACGAATATCTTCGGGACCTTCTCGAGCACAGTGAATACCCTCTCCGGCAGCGGCCCCCGTGGGAGCTCCTTGTCCCAGCTCAGGAAGTCGAGGTTAACGTCCGATACGTACAGCACGGAGGTACCGCCGACCTCTTTTTCGCCCCATACCCGGTTTATATATTTGCCCGGGTCCTTGCTTATACGGCTGTGCGCCTCCGCCAACAGCGCTTCACGGTCTCCGAAGATGGTCGCGTGGGTCGGGCACGCCTTCGTACAGGCGGGCTCCTTGATCTCACCGCTCTCGATCCGCTGGTAGCACATGATGCACTTACGTATGTACGGCGTAGGGGTCTCCCACGTGTACCGCGGGATGCCGAACGGACAGGACATCATGCAGTAGCGGCACCCTATGCAGCGCGACGAATCGTAGATCACGGGTCCTTCGGCTGTCTTCTGGAGCGCGCCGACTGGGCAGACGGACACGCACGCGGGCGAGAGGCAATGCCTGCACTGCTGTCGTATGAAGTGATGGTCCGGCTTTTTGACGATGGTCGTCCAGCGCGTGGCGGAAAGGCTGTCTATGTTTCGCTGCCACCGCCACGGCCGGTCCTTGCCCGTCTTGTTTATGTCCTTGCAGGCTGCAACGCAACTCTCGCAGCCGATGCATTTGGTTACGTCTGTCAATATTGCCCAGGTACTCATATTCGTTCTGTCTCCTTGTGTAAGGCAACTGCCACCTTCTCACCCATGTCGGCGGGGAAGTGCCAGCCGAGCTCGGATATCAACTGCGAAGTCGGCAGCAGGACGAAGTGCGACATCTTGGTGAACGGTATCAGTATAAAGATCAGGTCCGCCGATAAAACGTGGAACAGCATCATAAGGTTATAAGAGACCGGATCCAGTGCCGGGTGCATGGCCAGAAAACCACTTATGAACGGCACCAGCAGCAGCGGCGGGAGGGAAAAATCCTGAAACTTGCTGAGACTCCTGGAGAACACGTTCACGACGCGGCCGAAGATGAGCACCAGTCCCACGGCGATCGTAAAGAGCGCGAGTACGTCCTCTACGTTGTTGGGCATCGCCGCCCAGCTTATACCGATACCGCTCTTCCACAGCAGGATGTGCGCCCCGAGAAATACCGGCGTCAGGATCAGCCCGATATGGAACAGTATGGATACGATGCTGTACCAGGGCCGGTTCTTCGGCTGGCCCGGGACCTGTTTAAAGGGGAAAAGCCACTTTAGTGTCGCAGCGATAAGCGCCTTGACCGGCAGTTTTTTGTCGGACGCCTCGTAGATCAGGCGGACAACGCTTATGTCCGTCAGGACTATCAGGCGTACGATGCCGAGTATCAGGACGGAAAACGAAAAAACGAACAAAGGGCCACGTGCCCATGCCAGGTATGATTCGATCATTATTTCTCCTCCTTGCCTTCTTTGTTTTGCGGTGTGCCGAAGTCGATCGCCTTGAGCACGAGGTCGTGGAGCCCTACCACCTCGACGCCTTCGAGCCCGTTGTCCTCGATGACCTCCCGGAGCTGTTTCTTGCAGTTTGCGCACGGCGCGACGACGTACTTCGCGCCCGTCTCTTTCAACTGCCGCGCCTTGACCTTGCCGCCGGCCCCGGTACGCCATTTCCTGATTTCGTCTATGGACACCGTTCCGCTCCCGCCGCCGCAGCAGTAGTTCAGGGGGCCGTTTGGCGTCATGTCCACGAAGTCCGAGCAGATGGCCTTCAGTATATCGCGGGGCTGATCGACGATCCACCCGGATCTCGCGATGTTGCACGGGTCATGGTACGTCACCCTGTCTTTTATGGTATCGGGCCTGAGCTTGAGCTTGCCCTTTTCCAGCATCTTCAGCGTGTATTCCATGATGTTGATCACCGGCGGGGCGTCCGGGCCCAGGAAGTTCGGTATTCCGACCTTGGCGGAGCGCGACGCATGGCCGCATTCTCCGATAAGTACGACCCTGGCCTTCAGTCGTGCGACCTCAGCCGCTTCCATCTTTACGATACGGCCCCACATGCGGTCGCTGTAAAAGAGTCCGTAATCGATCCCGTCGTAGTAGTGCGATCCTATCGTCCATGAGCCGCCGGTCGCGTGCATGACCGCTGCGTTGCCCATCAAGGTTTCCGGCTCCAGCAGGTAATCGCTGACGGCCGGGAAAAACACCATCTCGGCGCCTTCCAGGTCTATGGGGAACTTGACAGGCTGGTTGTACTTTTCCATGATCTCGCCTTCGAGGAACTCGCACGTGTCCTGTAGTGCGGGGAGAGGGATCGCGGACGTGTTGTGCGTCTTTCCTTCGAGCTGCTCCCGTGTAGCCACCACCAGCGCCTTCGGCACGATGCCTATCTCCGCCAATGTCCAGCGGCCTATATGGGTTATCATGCCGTGGTCGATACCCATAGGACAGAAGAACTTGCACCTGCGGCACGCTGTACAGTGGTACAGCTCCTCCGCCAGCCGGTCTATGTAGTCGTCCGTGAGCGTGAAATCTCCCCACAATCTCGTTCTGAGCATACCGGAAAGGGTGAAGTAGCGCCGGTATACGCGCAGCACAAGCTCGGACCTCCAGCACGGAACGTCTTTTACGTTCTCCGTCGTAAGATAGATGGGACACGCCGCACTGCATCTGGAGCACTTTGCAGTCATCCTCGCGTACGCGTCCAGCACGGGCCCGTAATTCGAATGCCTGATGATGGCTGCGAACGCGTCGAGGAACCTGCGTGCGCGGTCTTTCAATTCAAACGGCTCTACATAATAACTGTATGGGCTCTTCATATCATCACCTTCTGCTTAGATTGAGATTCCGATGAATTTCATAAGAGCAGTAGATGTGCCAGCGCGTAGTAGAGAGGAATAAATGTGCCTGTGCTGCAAAATTGAGACATGTCTCGACGTTATGTTGCAAAAGCGAGACACATGTACTATGTATCGGCACATGGTACCGGTTGATAATAAATTCTTTCCGTTGATCTTCAACACCATCTCCCATGGTATCTTTACCATCGACGGGGAGGGCAGGATCACGTCCTTCAACAAGGCCGCCGAGGAGATGTGTACGGGCTATCGCGAGCAGGACGTCATCGGCATATCCTGCGCGCAGATCTTCCGTACCGACATCTGCCAGGAGCTCTGTCCCCTGAAACGGAGCATAGCGAGCAAGCAGCGCATCGAGAACCGCCAGGTAAAGGTGTTGACGAAACAGGGACAGAGGATCCCGATATTCATCTCCACCGCGGCACTAATCGATGATGAAGGCAAGGTAATCGGGGGGGTAGAGATGTTCAGGGACATTTCTACCGAGAGCGAGTTGAAGAAGCAGTTGTACAGCTCGTACTGCTTCGAGGACATCGTGACCAAGAGCCCGGCCATGAAGGGCGTACTCGAGATGTTGCCCCTGGTCGCGGTGAGCCAGAGCACGGTCCTGATCAACGGCGAGAGCGGGACCGGCAAGGAGCTGGTTGCACGGGCGATCCACAACCACGGCCCGAGGTGCAAGGCGCCTTTCGTCGCGATCAACTGTGCGGCACTGCCGGACACGCTGCTGGAGTCCGAGCTCTTCGGCTATACGCAGGGCGCGTTCACGGACGCCAAGAAAGACAAGCCCGGCCGTTTCGCACGCGCAGAGAGGGGGACCCTCTTCCTCGATGAAGTGGGCGACCTCTCCCTCGTCATCCAGTCGAAGCTCCTGCGCGTGCTCCAAGAGAAAGAATATGAACCGCTCGGCTCCAATCAGCCCGTTAAGGCCAATGTACGGATCATCGCCGCTACGAACAAGGACCTCACCCGGGAGGTGCAGCGCAAGAGGTTCCGACAGGACCTTTTCTTCCGTCTCAATGTCGTGAACATAAGCCTTCCCCCGCTTCGGGAGCGGCGGGAGGATATCCCGATCCTCGTCGACCACTTTATACAGCATTTCAACGCCGTGCAGGGACGGCGCATTCTGCGGTGCTCGGAGCGCGTCATGGCCGCGCTCATGAAGTACGAGTTCCCGGGGAACGTACGGGAACTGGAGAACGCCATAGAACACGCCTACGTCGTCTGCGGGGGCGATACCATCCGTCTCGACCACCTGCCGTCTCACATCGTTGCCGCTTTCTCCCAGCAGAGGCCCCCGGACGACAACCATACCAGACCGCTGGAATACGCCGAAGCCGATGTCATCAGCAACACCCTTACGAGGAACCACGGGAACCGAAATGCGACCTCGGCAGAGCTCGGTATATCACGCAACACTTTATGGCGAAAGATGAAGAAATACAGGATAGAATATTAATATTTTTCAATAAGTTATATAAAGTATATTGCATACAAAATATCTTGACACAACTGCTTGTCTATTGTAGCATGCCTGTAGATTAACCATAAACGTGAAAGGAGTATCGCATGAATGTTGCAGGTTTGGTCATAGGCGCTGTGCTGCCGTACGTCGCAGCAGGCCTGTTTCTTTTCAGTATAGCAGTCAGGATCTACAGATGGGCTACGATACGCCATCCGCTGAAGTGGTCGCTGTATCCCATACCGGACGGTCGCTCGGCACAACTGGTATTTATGTTGAAAGAGGTCCTCAGCTTCCGGGCGGTGTTCCACAACAATAGGAAGCTATGGCTCGGTTCGTGGCTGTTCCATATAGGGATAGCCCTTATTGCGCTCTGGTTCGTGACCTTCGTTTCCGGACTGCATCTCGGTCTCGCACTCAGGGCAGGCATAGCGCTCATCACGCTCATGCCGCTGTACCTTTTGTCCGTCAGGCTGATAAACCCGGGACTCAGGGCGGTATCGTCGCCCATCGAGTATTTCAACCTCCTCATCTTCATTGCCATAGGGGCATCGGGCACTGCTCTGCTGACGTTCGGCAAACCGGATCCGGAGGCGGTGCGCGGGTATTTCCTGGGGCTGCTCTCCTTTCACCCGGTCCCTTTGGCAGGGTCCGGACTGTTCCTCTGCATACTCGCACTATCGGAATTTTTCATGATCTACTTTCCAAACAGCCGCATGCTGCACATGGTAAGCAAGTATTTCACGTACGACAAGATCAGCTGGGAAAGTCATTAAAGAGACGACGGGAAAGGAGCGCTACGATGCCGCAGACCGCTAAGAAGGAAGAAACAAAAATGCGAAATAACGACAAACAGACGACAGAAAAAAAACAGAAGAGGAGCTATCCGTTCTACGCGATAGAGAACCCTATCGAGCACGACCGCATACCCGTGTTTATAAAGACCATGGGTACCGTTCTCAGGGACGAGAAATACAGACTGCTGCTCGATCTGTACCTCAATACGTGTGCAAGCTGCAACTCCTGCGCGGAGCAATGCCATCTGTATCAGGTAACGCACGAACGGAAGGACCTGCCCGCGTATCGCTCCAACATGCTGAGGGCCGTGTACAGGAAGTACTTCACGAGGGGCGGGAGGCTCCTGGGAAGGCTGGTAGGGGCAAAAGAGCTCCATGAGGAAGACATAGACGCTATGATAGAGAGCTTCTACCGGTGCACGATGTGCAGAAGGTGTGCCGTTGAATGCCCGATGGGCATCGATAATGCGCTGCTTACGAGAATAGGCAGATGTATCCTTGGCGAGCTCAATCTTGCGCCGAAAAACTTTACGGTGAGCAGTGCGCAGGAGTTGAAAGGCATAGGGAACACCTCCGGCATACCGAAAGAGGCGTTCATGGATACCCTGGACTTCCTGCAGGATGAGATAAAGGACATGACGGGGCATAAGGTTGAGTTCCCCAGAGACAAAGTCGGTGCGGAATATATGTTTATTGCGCCCGTGAGCGATTATATAATGGAAGCTGATACGCTTATGGGAACGGCAATGGCGCTCCAGGCCGCGGGGACCGACTGGACGATAGGGACCTCGTTCTATGATGCCATAAACTATGGGCTCTTCTATTCCGACGGAGTTACCAGCGATGTCCTGAACAGATTGCTGACGGAAGCGCAGAGGCTCAAGGTAAAGAAGATACTGATCGGGGAATGCGGACACGCAACGAAGACGGCAAAGCTGTTTATGGACGTGTTCGGGAAATACAGGTTCCCCGTCCGGAATGTCATGGAGTATACCGCCGAGGCCGTCAAGGACGGAAGGCTGAAGCTCGACCCCGAGGTGAACCAGGAAACGGTGACATACCACGATCCGTGTAACCTCGGAAGGGGCCTTGGCATATACGAGGCACCGCGTGCGATCGTAAGGGCCGCTACGAAACATTTCGTTGAGCTGCAGCCGAACCGGGAGAGGAACTACTGCTGCGGGGGAGGAGGGGGCAGCGTAACGGTCCCTGACCTCTACGACTTCAGGATGAACCTTGCCGGCGCAAAGAAGGTCGAACAGATAAAGTCATCGGGTGCGAAATACATTGCGGCACCGTGCGCAAACTGCAAAAAGCAGTTGAAGGAGCTCGTGGAGTACCACAAACTGCCCGTTACCGTCGTCGGTGTCCACGATCTATTGATAAAATCGCTCGTATATTAAGTAGGAAGCGCATCGCACGTTCTTGTACGGGAGTATATCTGCGGTGTGGCGGTTTGCCACGTGAGACGGGGTGTGTGCCGTTTATGGCAGGGGCCGGGGACGGTACCATGTCTGAGGACGGGTAAGGATGCATAGGGACAAAAGGATCTGCGGTGGGACATAAATGGATGCCAACGTTACTGCACAATGCGAGCTGCAGGCAGAGATAAAGAAGTTTAGCGATATCATCGACTCGAACAATACCGCACTGGGGGCCATTGCCCAGCTACAGCAGCACCTCCACGAGCACGGCCGAATAGAAGTCCCGTTCATGGTACGGAAGACCACGTGCATACTCGTAGAGACATTCAAGATGATCAAGCGCATCAACGAGCTGTGCGGGAACAGGTATTCCAACCTGTTCGACGTGTACGAGGACATCGCTTCCGCCATAAAGACCAAACTCGGAGAGGGGCCTGGCCACCGGGACAGGAAGACAGTAGAGAAGCTTGTCATACCCTTCTCCGATATCGACGGCTCGCACGCGGACGCAGTCGGAGGGAAGATATCCTTCCTGTGCGATATCAGGAACAGGACAGGGGTCCCGGTCCCCGACGGATTTGCCATCACCGAGGGCGCCTACAGGCTGTTTGTCGAGCGGAACAGCCTTGGCGAAAGGATCAGGTCCATGATCGCCGCGGACAGGCAGTCCGGGGACGGGGCGCTCCCGGCGGGCCTTACGGACATAGAAGCACTGTACCGTGCGAGCAGCGAGATACAGCAGATGATTATAAGTTCCTCGCTGCCTGACGAGCTGAACAAGGCGATCCGCGACGCGGTAAAGGTACTGAAGGCACACTCGCCTCCGGACCTGCGCCTCGCGGTCAGGAGTTCGGCACTGTTCGAATCGAATTCCTTTACGAGCTTTGCGGGGCAATACCGCTCCGTACTCAACATACCGGAAGACGAAGTCAACAGCGCATACCTCCGCGTCGTCGCGAGCAAGTTTACACCCGAGGCAATGGTCTATGCCTCGGCGCACGGCTACGAAATAGCAGACCTGAGCATGTGCGCGGGCGTGCAACGCATGATAGATGCGCGGTCGTCGGGTATCATGTACACATACACGGAAGGGTGGCCCATGGTGATGATCCAGTCTGTCTACGGGCTGGGCCTGTACATCGTAAACGGCTCCCTTGTGCCCGACACTTACGTCTATGACTGCACGTCGCACAGGATCTCCTCCGTAACGACGGGGGAAAAGAGCGTTATGCTGACGTGCGATAGATACGGGACAAAAGAAGAGAGGGTGGGAGAGCACGACAGAGCGAGGCCGAGCCTGGACAACGATCAGGCCGTCCTCCTTGCCTCGATAGGGGAGAGGCTGGGGAAGCGCTATAAGTCTTCTCTGGACATCGAGTGGGCGATCGACTCGAGATCGAACATCCATATTCTGCAGTGCAGGTATCTGCCCTCGGCGCCCTGCCGCGATGCAAGGGACAGAGAGGGGTACGACTTCGACATAGAATGGGCCGTGGACGAGAATGGGGAGCCCTACGTGCTCGAGTACGTACAGAAAAACAGAAAGAGGTTCAGCCTGGGGATGGCGATCCCGCAGCGGCAGATACCGAACAGGATCATCGTGGGTGGAGGGGCAACGGCATCGCCCGGGGCGATAGCCGGCAAGGCCTTTCATGTCGACAGCGATCTCGAAATAATGAGGTTCCCGGCAGGGGCCATTGCGATAGCGAAGACCGCAAATCCGAGGCTCGCCGTACTGCTGAAGAAGGCGGCAGGGATCGTGTCGGAGAAAGGCGATATCGCCGGACACCTCGCCACGGTGGCGAGGGAGACCGACATCCCCGCCCTGTTCGGCACCGGCAATGCCGACATACCCGACGGTACGGACATTACCCTGGATGCGACACACAAAAAGGTATACGAAGGCACAGTCAGGGAATTGGCCTCCTCACGACGGGACGACAGGAAAATGTCGCCGTCGGGCCTGCCGCTCAGGTTGTAGGGGCCCA
>JAMCVD010000004.1:4124-8064 GCA_023381995.1 Deltaproteobacteria bacterium | reverse complement strand
CGTTATGGGTCGTAACCCCCTTTACCGAAAAGAGCTTTGTTTTACGAGCAGAGGAGAAAACTCTTTCTTCATGATCACAAATGGGAGAGGAACCAAAATTTATCATATTACTCCACGGTTTCCGGTATTGTTTTACCATACGCAATCTGTTATGGTAACAAGTATCGTATGAGAAAAAAAATGACCAAAAAACAGAGGTTCCTCAATGCCTGCAGGAGGCTGCCCGTAGACATGACGCCCGTATGGATCATGCGTCAGGCGGGGAGGTTCATGAAGTCGTACCGGAAGATAAGGAGCAGGCATTCATTCATAGAGATGTGCAAGGACCCGCGTATAGCAGCGGAGGTTACGCTCCAGCCCGTCGAAAGGCTGGGTGTCGATGCCGCTATTATTTTTGCCGATATCCTGCTGCCGCTCGAGGGCATGGGCGTGGGCTTCGGCTTCACGGCGCATGACGGCCCGGTCATCCATCGGCCGATCAGGACATTGAAACAGATAAGCGGACTGAGGATTATAGACCCGCACGAGTCGCTGGATTACGTGCTTTCAGCCATAAAGATTGTTAAAAAGGAGTTAGGGGAGAACACCCCCTTAATAGGCTTTTCCGGTGCGCCTTTTACTCTCGCAAGCTATCTGATAGAAGGCGGGCATTCGCAGAATTATCTCATAACAAAGATGATGATGCTGGAAACACCCGGTGCGTGGAACGCGTTGATGACAAAGCTTTCGAAGGTCGTCTTGCTTTATCTGGGCGCACAGATAAAATCGGGCGCCGATGTCGTCCAGCTGTTCGACTCGTGGGCAGGGTGTTTGAGCCCTTATGATTATGAGAAGTCTGTTATGCCGTACAACAGGATGATACTCGACGGATTAAAAAAATACCGGGTGCCGGTGATAAATTTTGCCACAGACAACGGAGGCCTGCTTGAGCTTATGAGTGGATCCGGCGGTGATGTTATAGGTGTTGACTGGCGAATAAGCATCGATAAGGCGTGGAAACGCATAGGGTATAAAAAGGCCATCCAGGGCAACCTCGATCCGGCTGTGCTGTTCGCCCCGGTGAAAGAGATAGAGAGGCATGTCAGGGCCGTCCTCGGCATGGCGGCAGGCCGGAACGGCCATATATTCAACCTCGGCCACGGGGTGCTCCCGGCAACTCCGGAGTCGCACGTCAAGGCACTGATAGAGCTTGTCCACGGACTGTCGGGAAGGTAGGAGAAGGCATCTTCTCTCGGTACGATTGTCTTTTCTCGGTGGTTGGACTATGCTCCATCCCGTATTATTTTAAGGAGAAGGAGACATTCATACATGGAAGCAGATTTCAAGGAGCCGATAGAGATATCTGCGAACACCTACCTGGTCGGAAAACGCGAAGGCAGCCCGTTGGAACGGAACGTCTACCTCAGGGTCTTCAAGGCCGGCGGCAAAAGCGTAAACATGGTAATCGACCCGGGACCGCCCACCGACTTCGAGGTCCTCTCGGTGAAGCTGGCAAAGGTCATAGAGGACCCCAAGAACGTCCAGATCGTATTCTTAAACCACCAGGACCCGGACGTGAGCTACAATACGGTCTATTTCCAGAAGCTCAATCCGAACCTGGTAATAGTCACGACACAAGACACGTGGAGGGTCGTAAAATACTTCGGGCTGAACGATAAAAACTTCAGGGCGGTGGAGAGTTTCCCGAACTACCGGGTAATGCTGTCCACCGGCCAGAGGCTCATTTTTGTACCGACCCCGTTTCTGCACTCCAAGGGTGCATGCATGGTCTACGACCCGGAGACGCAGATACTGTTCTCTGGCGACTTCTTCGGCGGGCTGTCGTCGGAAAGCTCCGGCATATACGCCACGGACAAGGACTGGGACGGGATAAAGGCTTTCCACCAGATTTACATGCCCTCGAAAGAGGCCATCGGGCTTGCCATAAACGCCATCAGGAAGCTCGAGCCGCCCCCCCTGGTCATTGCGGCGCAGCACGGCTCCATCATAGAGGGCGAGCTCGTAGAAAGATTCATAATCAAGATGCAGACGATCGAGGTCGGCATAGACCTCATAAAGGACACGAAGCTCAACGCAAGCCTCAGGGACGTGCTGAACGAGATCATCTCGGCGGTCAGCCGGAAGATACCGAAGGAAAAGATCGACAGTGCCTTAAAGCACTTTACCTCCGGCAGGGCGTTCCCGGACCTGGCCGTCATAAGAGACGGGAAGGTCATGGAGATAAAATTCGACGCGGTCGGCGTGTTCACGGGCATCGTAAAGGGCCTCATCAACAACAGCGACCCGGACACAAGGGCCCTGATAAAGGCGAAGGCAATAAAATTACTGCTCGACAGGGACCTGCCGTTGATAGACCTTGAATACGGAGACAGGGTGGAGGTGCCCGAGCTTTTCGAAGAGTAGCGACGTTCTGCCATCATGCCGGGCCCGACCTTCGGCAGCCCTCCGCCTCCTTACCATCGCAGCGGCGTCAGCCCTTTCTTATGACAAGCTGCACACTGTGCGGGCCGAGCTCCTTCGTCTCGTACCTATATCCGTGCTCGTCGAGCTTCGGATACAGGAACATCGGTATACGCTCATGCTGCACCACGAGCCTCTTCGAGGGATCGAGTCCGGCCATTGTCTCGAGGATCATCGCCATCGGCCCCGGCGGCTCGAGCCCCCGGACGTCCAGGTATACCGTGTCGTCCTCTTCCCTAAGCCTTTCCGAGACACCCAGTCCTTCCCGCCTGCCCTCCCGCTCCGCCGTCCTGTAAAACCAGACCCTGTAATGGTCTTCCGCGAGCACCTCTGTCTGGTGCTCGAAGCCCCTGTCCTTGAGCACATCGTACAGGGGCGCTGGCTCGAATATGGTCTCGAGCACAAGCGCCTCGCCCTGCCGTATCTTTGCCGCCGCCCGCATGATGACACCGAACGGCTCCCTGCCGCTGCGCATGACGTCGCGCACGTCCAGACTCGTGGTCTTTGCGTGTCTCTGCTCTACTATCGCTTTTACGGGCGCATCGGCCGGTTCCGTACGCCTTCCCGCAGGTACATGTCCCGCATCGGCAGCGTCTGCATCCGACACCTCTTCTCCGATACTCCCGTTGAGCAGCCTTATAAGCTCCGTGAGATCGACGTCTGCGACCCTTGCGGCATGCCCGACTGTTGCGAGCCGTGCAAAGGTCTTCCTCATCACCGGGTTCTTCAGCAACTCAAAGCGGCGGTTGTACGACACGAGCACGTCCACAAGCCCCGGGTGGGCATCGATCATGTCAATTATCTTTGTCTTCGGTGTGATCTTCACCTGACCCCCATGCGCTTCCTGGTCTCCGGCGCTATCCTGTCGGGTGTCCAGGGCGGGTCCCACACGAGCTCCACCCTCACGGCCCTCACGTCGTTCATCCTCTTGAGCACGTTCTCGGCGCCGTTGAGTATGCTCCCGTGCAGCGGGCACGCCCGTGCGGACAGCGTCATCTTAACGTCGACCTCGTCGTTCTCCACCTTCACCTCGTATACCAGCCCCATCTCCACGATATTGAGCCCGAGCTCCGGGTCTATTACGGCCTCGAGCGCCTTCAATACTCCCTGCTGTGTGACCATACAACCTCCTTCAGAAGCACGTTATTCTGCCTTCCCTGCGCCCCTTTTTTTATTTCCTCAAAACGTTTGCGATGTTCCATAAAAACATAAGCGACCCCACGAAAAGCATTATGCCCGAGATCAGGATGATGCCACTTGCGCCCATGAGTACGCCCGAGGCGAGCATCAGTATGCCGGTATTGAAAACGAACAATTGCAGCCATGTGAGCGGCGCGCTTATCATGTCCTTCGTCATGGGCACTTTCCCGGTACCTATTCTGGAGCTGTACCTGTTATACCAGTGAAGGAACGGTACGATCTTGTGCATCATGCCTATGATGTACATGCCCGCAAAGCCGAGCAGCCCCGCAATGGCATA
>JAMCVD010000004.1:2991-4114 GCA_023381995.1 Deltaproteobacteria bacterium | reverse complement strand
CGCAAGCATCCATACGCCGGTCACGCCTGCGATGAGGAGATAGGCTGTTGCGCATATCGAGAACCATACGGCAGGCTCGATCTGCCTGCGCGTCCTCTGTCCGTAGATCACGCGCATCTGGAGCACGTAGCACACTATGCCGATCAGCATGGTCATACCGCCTGCAAGACCGACCCAGTCGATCCCGGCAAGCCCGGGTATCAGCAGCCTGAGCGTACAATAGAGGACGAACAGGACGAGCCCGGACAGAAGCATGACAAAGGACGTCCACCCGTAGGTCTCTTCATAGCCGTGCGACAGGATGAACATGGGGATGAGCCTCAACGAAAAGCCGATGACTGCAAAGCAGACCCAGCCGATGCCTGCTACGGCCATATGCAGGGTCAGCAGTGCAAAGGGGTCGTCCGTGATACGAGCATGGAGGCCTGCCGCTGCAACGGGGCCTATGACGATCGTCAGGAGAAGGGACACCATGGCGGCCCTGACATACCAGACCGCGAGGTCCGGCCTTCCCGTGCCTTTTGTCGTGTCAGGAGGAGATCCTGCGCCGGGACCTGCCACTGCGCGGCCCTGTTCCCCGGGCCGGAACATCGTCACCCCGATATCGAATAGAAACAGGACGACAGCAACGCCCACCACGCCGGCACCGGCGCCCGCCTCCGTATTCGAGGCGAACGCGTAGATGAGCAGCACGAGCCCGGCACAGTACACGTAATAGACCACCCGCGAGATCGCCACGCTGAACAGCGCCCTCTCGGTCACGACGGGGACAAGCTGGAACATCGCCCCCATGATCGTCAGCGTTATCCAGCCCAGGGTAAGCAGGTGCGTGAGCGCCAGGAACACGGGCGACCTGAAAAAGTACCCGGTCAGTGCGTGCGCCCGGAGCACGACGATGACGGACATCGCGACGAGCACCGCCATACCCGTGAACAGGTACCTGAACGGTATCGTAAGCCCTGGAGACTTGTCGGTTGCCATCTGCATACCCATAGTATAGGCATGCGGTCGTACAATGTGTATGAGGGGGATCATATGCGGCAGGCGCAAGCCCAGGGGACGGCATCGCTCCAGGAGCAGGCTTATGGTCCATCATGCTGCAAGTCCCGGTCGTCTGGACATA
>JAMCVD010000004.1:2235-2981 GCA_023381995.1 Deltaproteobacteria bacterium | reverse complement strand
GGTATGTCAGGGCCGCCATGGTGTCCCTTCTCCTGACGATCGTCATAGGCCCCGTTGCAGCGGCAGGCCTCCATGCTCGTATCACGGATGGTTACTATCTTCCTGTCATAACCACGTTTTGCTGGAGGGAATCAGGATATGAAAGCGATAGCAGTCACCCCCGGGAGCCCGGGCACCTTTCTCGTTGAGAGAGACAGGCCGCAGATACAAGCACCGGACGATATCGAGGTAAAGGTCCTCGATGTCGGAATATGCGGAACGGACAGGGAAGAGGCCGCGGGCGGACGGTGCAAGACCCCGGAGGGCAGGCAGGATATCGTCATAGGGCACGAGATGCTCGGCAGCGTACAGGAAACCGGGAAGGCCGTTACGCAGGTCAGGCCAGGCGACTATATCGTCTTTACCGTACGGCGCGGCTGCGGGCACTGCGCTGCATGTGCCATGGGAAGGCCCGACATGTGCACGACGGGAGACTATACGGAACGGGGCATTTGGGGGCATGACGGCTATCAATCCGAGCTCGTCGTGGACGGAGAGCAATACTGTGTAAAAGTGCCACAAGAGCTCAGGGGCATCGGTGTGCTCGTCGAGCCGCTATCGGTAGCAGAGAAGGCGATCGACGAGGGCGTAATGGTCCAGAGGGGCCGCCTTCCGTACGTACGCGATACCGCCGGGGTACTGTCGAACAGGAATATCCTGGTCGCGGGACTCGGTCCGATAGGCCTGCTTGCGGCCTTTATCCTCCG
>JAMCVD010000004.1:0-2225 GCA_023381995.1 Deltaproteobacteria bacterium | reverse complement strand
CCACGGGCGTCTTTGCTCGAGCAGATAGGCGGCACCTACATAGACGGCAGGAAGGTCATGGTAGACGACATAACCAAGGTGCATGGCACGATGGACATGGTCTTCGAGGCTACGGGCGTTGCGTCGCTCGAATTCGACCTCCTCGATACACTCGGCCAAAACGGCCTGTACGTACTGACGGGCATTCCGGGCGGAGACAGGCCCGTGCAGGTACGCGGTGCGGAGATCATTCGGCAGCTCGTTCTCGATAACCGGGTCATGATCGGCAGCGTCAACGCGAGCAAAGCACATTACACGATGGCCGTCGATGATCTGCTGAGGTCCAGGCAGGTCTACGGCACCGCAATAGATAAGGTGATCACGCAGAGGGTCCCTTCCAGGGACTTCGGGGACGCCTTCCTGCGACACACCGCCGAAGAGATCAAGACGATAATCCAATGGGGGTGACCGGCATGTCGAAACAGGCGCCCGGCTGGCCGGGCATGGGACCGAAGTGGACGTCCAGCGCAAAGAACGGCGTCGGGACGGCCGTCAGCGATAAGAGCTACGTGTGGTTTACCTTGAGCCACGGCATCATCAACGAGATATATTATCCCGGGATCGATCAGGCATGCACGAGGGACATGGGCATGATCGTAACAGACGGGGCCTCGTTCTTTTCCGAGGAAAAGAGGCATACGGCGTCCGTGACGCGCTACCTCGCCGACGGAGTGGCCGGCTTCGGTATCGTCAACACGTGCAATCAGGGCAGGTACACGATATACAAGGAGATTATCACCGACCCGGGAAGGAACAGCGTACTGCAATGGACGCGGTTCCTTCCCGTCAAAGGAGAGAAAAAAGACTACCACCTCTACGTCCTGATCGCTCCCCATATCGGGAACAGGGGCTACGGGAACAATGCGGTCGTCGGCGAATACAAAGGTGTCCCGATGCTGTTTGCATACCGGGAAGGGACCGCCCTTGCGCTCGCGTGCTCTGCGGGCTTCGTCAGGCGCTCCGCCGGATTCGTCGGCGTGTCCGACGGCTGGCAGGACCTTCACCAGCATAGGGCCATGGACTGGACGTACACATCCGCATACGATGGGAACACGGCGCTCACCGGCGAAATAGATCATCTCGGGAACAACGGGGAATTCGTTCTCTCGATCGGATTCGGCAGGACGACGGCGGAGGCAGGGAACAGTGCCATTTCGTCCCTGCTAAAAGGCTTTGCAACATGCAGGGCAGAGTACAAGGAAGGGTGGACCTCGTATCAAGAGCGGCTGATCGACCTGCACAGCCGGGTCCCGGCGAAGCCTGTCAACGTCTACCGGACAAGCACTGCCGTATTGAAGACGCACGAGACGAAGGGCATGCCCGGCGCCCTCATTGCCTCACTTTCCATACCATGGGGACAGGCAATGGGGGACGACGATATAGGCGGGTACCATCTCATATGGCCGAGGGACCTCGTAGAGACGGCAGGGGGTTTTCTGGCCGCCGGGGACCACGGGTCTGCACGGGAGGTCCTGTTCTATCTGATGACCGTGCAGGAGGCGGACGGACACTGGCCGCAGAACATGTGGAGGGACGGGACGTCATTCTGGGGAGGCATACAGCTCGATGAGACGGCCTTCCCGATCCTGCTTGCGGGCATGTTGAGACGGGAAGGCGCGCTCGGTACACTCGAGCCGTGGGATATGATCGAGAAGGCATCGGGGTTCATCTTGCGCAACGGGCCCGTCACCCAGCAGGACAGATGGGAGGAAGACCCCGGGTATTCTCCCTTTACTCTGGCAGTCGAAATATCCGCCCTCATCGTCGCGGCGGAATTCGCAGAGCAGGAAGGCCACCACGACAAGGCAGCGTACATGAGAGAGACGGCGGACATGTGGAACGCGTCAATAGAGAGATGGGTATACGTCGAGAACACGGAGCTCGCGAGGCGGCTGGGTGTGGACGGATACTATGTCAGGATTGCGCCGCCGGAGACGTCCAATGCCGGCTCGCCGCTCAATGGCTATGTGCCCATAAAGAATAGGCCATACGGGGAGAACCTTGCCCCCGCGGACAACATTATAAGCACGGACTTCCTCGCGTTTGTAAGGTTTGGACTGAGGTCGGCCGGGGACCCGCGCATCCTGAATACCCTGAAGGTAGTCGATGCGGGGCTCAAGGTCGAGACACCGTACGGTACCTCATGGCACAGGTACAGTGATGCCGGAGTATTTTCCGTCGGAGGT
>JAMCVD010000031.1 GCA_023381995.1 Deltaproteobacteria bacterium | reverse complement strand
AATAAACCTTTCCCCTCCAAGGATTATCTGACCGGTGAGATCCTGTGCAAGGTTATCTTTATGGATAGGTTCTTCAATGTATTTGCGATATTTCTTTCTCGCAATCCCTTTGTCTCTGTTAAACTGACCCAACACCCATGAATATTCCACCCATGGGTGTTCTTTTCCCGTCCCTATATAGGATGCATAGCTACTCCATGTATAATACTCCGGCTTTTCTACAATTTCAGCCCTTGTAGGATTCAAATGCACATATCTGCTTAGTTCTATAAGATACGCATCCTTATCAACGAGTATACCTTTGTATCTGCCCTGAAACAGATGCCCACTGCGCTCATGTCTCCTGTTGAAATAGCCGGTATAGACTCCATTGATGCCATGCATAACCTCAATAAGATTGGCTTTCTGTGTTTCAAGGATAAGATGATAATGATTGTCCATGAAAACAAAGCTGTGAATCAATATGTTGTATCGCTCGTGGTAGTCTTTGAGTATTGCCAAAAATTTAAACCTGTCGGCATTGTCCAGAAAAATGCTTCTTCTTTCATTACCTCGGCTTATGATATGGTACAAGGCTCCAGGATATTCAATTCTCAATGGTCTTCCCATAAAAATACTGTATCATAAAATTGTCCTTATGTCAAATGTCAAGACCTGACACCTTTCTTTCTTCTTGAATCGTCTTGCTGTCAAAAATCTATAAAAACCAGAGAGCCATTTGTCAAAATGAAAGATGTGTCCCCGTATCCTATTTATAGAAAACGGTCGATGTACTTTTTTGGAGTTTTATTTGGTTTTTTGACCATAAATATAATTTTCGACCATACCTTGATTTATGCGAATATTACTGAATTTGAGAGCATTAAGTTCCTTCCACACCTTAACTGACAATGAGTATGGTAATCCAGGATCTACTTTATTGCTTCCAGGTATAAGGAGCCCCTTGATAAGCTTATTATCTTCTTTTCTTTTGAAGGTATGGGAAATAGAAACAATAATTTTACCATTAGGCTTTATAACTCTAAAAGCTTGATTCAAAGCAGCCTTGATATCAAATAATGTAGATTGGAAAGTTCTAAGTGATATGTATACATCTTGAGAACTATTATCCACATCATTTAAATCTTCAGCATCATTCATGATTTTATTTATATTTGGGAAACGTTGTTTTGCATATGTTAAAGCTTTATTAGAAATGTCCACACCTGTAAATTGCGGCATATTTTCGAATATTTCCTCTCCTTCTAATCCATTTCCTATTCCTACATTAATAATTTTTAAATTATGCAAATTATTGATGTTTAAAATAGAAAACAGATTTTTAAATTCTGAACGCCAACTATTTATATCTATAAATCTTTCATCATCTTCTTTAGTACGGTTTGCATATTTTCCTTCAAATGCTGCAGCTCTTGCTTTCCTAACTTTGGTTTTGATGTCTTCAACAGGTTTATCAGGATAATATACATGACAGAAGCTTTCTAATTCGGATATTGTAAAATCAAAACCAAAGTATTTTTTTTCGATGTGATGTCTATGGATTCTTTCCATAATATATCTCTTACAGTTTCATAAATATTATGTTTAGCAAAAAAATCCTCTTTCCCCAATTCTTCCATTATAGTGACATTCTCTGCTCTTACCCAACCAATTCTAGGAATTTTTTTAAATACCTTATGCAGTGCAACAGAAACTTTTGTCGTTAATTCTTCCGATGATTTCCAATAATCGCACATCTGATTGTCAGAAACTTTAGCAATGAATGCATCAAGTTTTTTATTCTTATCGGAAGTATCATCTCGTTCCTCCGGTTTAGTTGCAACATCTCGTTGTCGAATAAATGCAAGTACAGGAATATTTTTTTCTTTTGCGTAATCATATTCCTTTTCTGTAAAGCTGATTCCTTCAGGCGTTTCAGAACCATACCTGTGTCCAATAATGACAATATAATAATCACTCGCGCTGATTGTTTCTGATATGATTTTCCATTGTTTATCATCACCAGCACTGAACATCTCCATACCGATGGGTACATGGTAAAGACGCAGGATTGTTGTTGCAACAGCTTCCCTTGCACCTATTAAATCCGTATAAGTAGAGCTGACAAATATTTGGTATTTCTTCTCATCCATAGGTAACGCATCTTTGAACAAGTCCTCGTTGTTCATACATTCCCCCCTTTTTATTATTTTATAAAATTACATTATGCTCAAGCTTAAAAACACAATCCTCTTTTCCATCTGGTGAATTTTTTGCACAATTGACCTCCTCACACTTAATCTCTGTGTTAATTATTCTTGAGAACACGCCAGCTAAATAACCACTCAAATAATTGCAATTTTTTGTGGGTTTTGTTGTTGATTCAAGAGTGAACGCATGAGATATTTTTATTCTTGCAGCGCCATGAAGTGGATCGTCCATGTTGGTACACTCAAACTTTCCCATACCAGAATCTCGCTCATCTTTTTGCCATATTTTTACCCTCTTACGAGTTGGCAAAGCCTCAAAGTCACTATCTCCATAAGCACGAATGAATCCATCCATAAAGGTTGTGCCAACCTCCTTTCCTGCTTTGTACTTTTGATCCTCTGTGAGGCAGTTTAATATTAGGTTAAATGTATAAACACGTAGTTTAACCCATGGTTTCTCAAAACCTTTACGTTTCAATCTTCCCCGTCTATCAATGTAGAAGAAATGCCAATAATGGCGCATCCACCGTCTTATAACATCGAACAATTTTTTTATTGCATCATAAACCAACTCCAAGATTTTAATCATACTAACCTCCCTTACAAACCCTTAATATGGGATTATGCATTCCCCCTCACGGCCATTGTGGACCTGCGTACGGCCAGTACTGCGGCCCGGTTGTTATACCCATTATTTTAGTAATTGTATTGCCATTCCCAGTTTGACACCTGCAAATATGCCCTGTTACCCAGACATTTCCAGAAGCATCTATTGCTATACCGGATGGATACACTAAACCTAATGCATAAGTGCCAATAATTGTTCCGCTTGAGTTTAATTCTGCCACAGTTTTGCTGGAGTCATTATTTGTTACCCAAACATTCCCAGATGCATCTATGGCGATACCAATAGGCGATGTACCGACCGAATATGTTCCAATTGTCATGCCGCTTGAGCTTAGTTTTGTTACTGTCCCATCACCACTATTGACTACCCATACATTGCCAGAGGCATCTATGGCTATACCTTGAGGGGATTTACCTGCGTAAAAAGTGCCAATAGCTGTACCGCTTGAGTTTAGTTCTGTTACATAATTGGTAGGGTTCCCAGAAATATCGTTTCTGCTTACTACCCATACATTCCCAGATGCATCTACTGCAACGGCGTAAGTTTGCCAAGGGGTTGAATAATTCCCAATAACTGAACCGCTCGAACTTAGTTCTGTTACAGATGAAGTGTTATTATTCACTACCCACACATTTCCTGATTTGTCTATTGCAAGATTCGAAGGGTAACAACCAACTGAATAGGTTCCAATAAGTGAACCATTGGAGGCCAATTTTGTTACAGTACCACCACATGTATTATTCACAACCCAAACATTGCCAGATGCATCTATTGCTATACCCCACGGATATGTTCCTGCTGTAAAGGTACCAATAACTGAGCCATTAGAACTTAATTTTGTTACAGTACCATCGTTCTCATTTGCGGTCCATACATTGCCAGAAGCATCTATTGCTATACCATTAGGATTATTGCCAACAGTATAAGTAAATTCTGTGCCTACGGGATTAATAAGGGGCGTTGCACTCGCCACATTTGAAGACCCACTCTCTCCTGCGCTATTTACGGCGGTAACTGTAAAGTAATACAGTGTGCCATTTGTCAATCCTGTTACTGTGTAACCAGTTGTCGTTGTAATACCCACATTTACATAACCGCTGCCCGACGTCGTTGAATCATAAATTTTGTAACTTGTAGCGCCTGTGGAGGTAATCCAACTAAGAGAGACCTGTCCATTCCCGGCAACTGCTGTGAGGTTGGTCGGTGGATTGGGTGGTGTAGAACCAGAGTCGCTAATATTTAATAGCCCACTTATGACATTTCCCGCTCCTTTAAAATTAAAAGTAATTGTACCGGAACCAACTGCTGTTTTCGTAATTTCGTAACTATTTAAGTCAGATGATTGTGAAACTTGAGCAATATTAACTGGGTTTATAGTATCAGAGAACCGCCCAGCGATATATTGTGAGGGGCTTCTTGATTTATTAAAATATGTATATTGTGCCATGACAGAAACATTCTGAGTTTGAAGGGTTGTGTTAAATGTAAGGGATGCAGGTAAGATTGTTAAACTATCAGGATCAATAGGTAATATAATCTTTGCTTTGCCACCAGGTACATGTACCACATAGCTTGCAAAGTCACCAGCAAGATCACCGGCTTGCAAGTCTGCTATAGTATATCGTTGATCAATAGGCTCGTTTGAGAATACTGATGATATACCACTACTTATTGTTACAACATCAGCTATTCCGGCTTGTTGAACACCGGCGATATCGGCCAAAAATGATGCTATTGATACACCTATCATACAGCCTGGGACCGCTCCTGCTCCAAGATTCCATCCACCACCTAATACTGCACCAACAGCGCAACCTCCTCCAAATATAAACGCAGTATTAGCGGTCCTTTGTTCCAGATCATTTGCAAGTGCGTTTGAAGCATCGGTTATAGTATCATAAAATTGGTTTTGTGAAAAAGAAGGTAGTTCATTCATCAAGAGTTGAACATCTTGAGGTGTAAGATTGTATTGAGGAGATATATCAAATCCTTGAGATATCGCGGTCTTTGAAACGTCCAAAAGGGTACCGCCAACTTTAAAAATAGTGGACACTGTTGATCCATTATCTTCTGGCAATAAGCTTAAACCATTTAATGATGTTGTCGTAACAACATTACCAAGTTGATCAGTTACAGTTGTAATATATGGTTCGTATGTATATGTAGGATCAATAAATATAGCAAATGCTGCATTGCTGCCTGAAAAGATTTGAACATGAATATTGGGCAAGGGTGTACCCTGCTGGTTTACTGCCTCAACGGCAAAGTCTCTGTTGTATGTTGAGTCATGCCACGTCAACTCACCGTTAGAACCTGTATAACCGTTTGCAGTAGCGGATGTCTTATTAGGAGAGTACGCAACCGCTATGCCATTCCCTCCTTTACTGCCCCCGCAGCCTGTTACGCTGAAAACTCCCATAATCGCCAAACCTACCAAAGCTAATATTGTTTGTTTTTTCATAAAACTTAACCTCCTGTTTTTATTCCTTGCATTTCAATTTGATTGTATCTGTAATCTTATTTCAAAACCCTTAATATGGGGTTGCACTTGCTTCGTTGGAATAGCCACTCTCACCCACACTGTTTATAGCAGTTACTACAAAGTAATAGGTTGTATTTGTTGTGGTAAATCCTGTAATTGTCATACTTATTCCAGATGTACTTCCAACTGTCATTGAATATGGTCCACCAGAGACCGTTGAGTCATATATTTTGTAGCTTGTTGCACCAGATGACGGAGACCAGTTTAACCAAACATAACCACTACCAGCACTTGCAGATAAACCAGTAGGTGCGTTTGGAGCAGTGGATACGCATATTCCACCCTGACATACCTGTCTACTTGAGCAATCAGAATTTACAGTACACAGATTAGATACTCGTTGTAAAACAGATATCCTCCATGCTCCTACAGCACCACATCCCCCTGTCCCAAGCAGAATTATTTTATCCTTATTTTGAGCAATTACAAAAGCTGTGCCATCCTGTGGATATCCCTGTGAACTAGTCCATGACTCATAAATCACCTTTTGGCTAATCAATTTATAAGAAATGGTAGGAGATGGTATATAACAATAAGCATTATCAGCTACACCAAAAGCCGCAAACGCACCGGAAAGTGAAAAGGTATTCGTTGTAAATGATACCACTCCTGAAATCCCAGAATATATTGGATCACTGGTTATGTTTGTAATGGTCCATGTAGTTCCTGGTAACACAGATGTTAGATCTATTGCCAATTCATTATCTAATGCGGATTGTAAATTTGTTGATGTTAAGTCATTGCCTGCTGTGTTCAACATTACATCTCTTGCCATTACCTGAATACTTGCAGAAGCTTTAGCTTTGCTACTGCAACTCGATTGAAATATTATTATACCAAATAACAACAAGAAAAATCCAAGCCACTTTAAGTTTAATCCTTTCATTAAATTTGTTCTTTGCATTTTAACCTCCTTTTTGTTTTGCGTGTTTATGAGACCTCATCCTGTCCTTCCCCTTTTAGGGGAAGGAACCAAGAATAGATTCTTCGTGACGACTCAGTGCCACTCAGAATGACAGATTGTTTATTTCGGGGGGATGAAGATGTCGGATAGGTTGTTGGAAGATACCTGAAATGGTTGTATTGAATCAACACTGATGCAATTGAAGGTCAAAGAGGATGAGACGGCGCATGCAATGGCTGAACCGGGGGAAGTTAGTTTTTTGGTATGATGGAGAGTTGAATAAAACGATGTGGACTTAACTCCCCCTGCCCCTCTTAACATTAAGAGGGGAGATTTAATGTTCTGGATGCCCAAGTGCATGGGAATGGCAACATTCTGGATTTCTGCTTTCGCGACGGAAAAGAGCGGTTCGTGAACCGCCTTATTTTGGGCGACCCATCGGGTCGCCCCTACGGTGGGGAATAGGGAAAATACCCCGTCCCGTAAAAAGCGGGACACCCATTTTTCATAGGGGAATTGAGAGAAATGGGAATTAAAAAACACACCCCTGACCCATCTTGTTAGAGAGAAATTCAACTGGATTCCAGACTTCGTGGGAATGGTGGAGCATTGAGAAGAAAATCTTTTAAGGTGTCTTGGTAGTCTGTAGTCTGTAGTCTGTAGTCTGTTACGATGCATTGAGCTTTTAGAGTCGCTGCCGTCCACGGCAAATATCATTACACGATGCATCGCACCTAAAAGCATAAGACATAGCACAATAGATTTTACATCTTTTGCGTCCATGTTATGAAACTATACACAAGATATGGAGTTTGTCAATAAAATCTGTGGTTTTGCGATTTTGTCAAATTTTAAATCTAAGCAGCTATTACTACTTCAGAATTATTATCACCTAATTACTATAAAATCAATTCGTTGTAGTTGAGATGTTCGAATTGAAACAACACTGACGCTGAGATAGCTATTACATAAGGTGTAGTGATTTAAGGATATCTGCAAGCTTGGGTTCTGTTTTTGAATATTCTTTTAGTGCTTTTTTAAATAACTCTTCTTTTTCTTCAAGTTCCTTATTTTTCCTGATAGCAGGGGCAAGTGCGGTTCTTCTATCCCAGATCACAAACCCGATAAGTGTAAACATACCGGCAAACAATATGCCAAATCCCCATAGCATAAGAGGCTGTCCGATAATTAAAGAATCAACGCTGTAAACAGCGTGGATTCTTTAAGGAATTCTTTTGATTAAAAAGGAATTGACATCCACACTGTTAATGCTTTACAATTATGCAGGTATACTATGGAGGTTACTTATGTCACGGATCAGCATAACATTACCCAATACGTTCCTGGAAGAATTGCTCAAAGTGGTACCGGCAAAGAGCAAAACAGAAGCCGTTATAAAGGCGATCACAGATGAAATACGAATGAAAAAAAAGAAAAATATTAAGAGCATGGCAGGAAAGATAACGTTCACAAAGAAGGCGGCAGAATTGAGACACAAAGATGAAAGACTCGGATAAAGTTCTTGTTGATACCTCTGCGTGGATTGAATTTTTTAGAAAGCGAGAGCCCTATTATACAACGATAGGCAACTGGATGGATGAAGATTCGATATGCTGTACGGGATTAATAGTCGCTGAACTGTTACAGGGTGTAAAAACAGAAAAAGAATTTGGTGCCATAAAAGATTTCCTCCAGGTGTTTGAGTTTCTGAAAGAAAATAAAGAGTTGTGGGAAAAGGCAGGGGAGCTTTCTTTCAATCTTGGCAGGAAGGGATATACTGTCGGGTTGTCCGATTGCTATATTGCAGTTGCCGCTCTTGAGAATGATGCATGGATTTTAACACTGGATAAACATTTTCATCTGATAAAAAACGTTATTGATATCAATCTGGTAAAATTGTAAGCCCGATTATTTCACCGTCCGCCTTTTAAAGAGACAAGTGGGCGGGCAAAGCCCACCCTTACAGCAAATTAATTCTCAGATTTCCTCACGGCCATATTGGCCCTGTATAAGGCCAGTACTGCGGGCCTGTTGCTAAGCCTCCTGTATATTCTGTTACACTACCAATGGAAGAAAGATACGCATTAGTAACCCAGACATCGCCTGACGAGTCTATTGCTATACCTAAAGGCAATCCTCCCGCACCAACATAAGTGTCGATTGTACTACCACTGGAATCAAGCTCGGTTATAGTACCACCCAAATTCGTAACCCAGATATTGCCAGATGCATCTATTGCTATACCCGCAGGACCAAATCCCACAGTATAGCTGTTTATCGTGCTTCCACCATAGGTAATCTCGCTCACAGTATTACCGCCATTATTTGTAACCCAGACATTGCCGGATGCATCTATTGCTATGTTCCCTATTAGATTAGAAAACCAACTCTGATTCTCGATAGCATAGGTGTTTATTGTATTGCCACTGGAATTCAACTCTGTCACAGTGCCATTGCTACTGCAGGTAGAATCACTACCGCAACTATTCACTACCCAGATATTGCCTGATTTATCTATAGCGATGCCTTGAGGGTTAAAGCCTACAGTATAGGTGTTTATCGTGCTTCCACCATAGGTAATCTCGCTCACAGTATTACCGCCATTATTAGTAACCCAGACATTACCGGATGCATCTATTGCTATACCTGTGGGAGTAAAACCAACAGCATGGGTGTTAATTATAGAGCCACTGGAATTCAACTCTGTCACAGTGCCATTGCTACTACAGGTAAGACAACTACCTCTACTATTCACTACCCAGATATTGCCGGATGCATCTATTGCTATACCAGCAGGATTAATTCCCACAGTATAGCTACTTATTGTGCTTCCACTGTAAGTGATCTCACTTATAGTATTACCTCCACCAAAAACATTATTATTAGTAACCCAGACATTGCCGGATTTGTCTATTGCTATTCCAAATGGGAATGTTCCTACAGTATATGTATATGCACCAGCTATTGCATAAACCTCTTGTGATGGAGCGCCTTCTCCATAGCTGTCGACTGCAGTCACAACGTAGTAATAAGCGACTCCATTCGTTAATCCTGTTTGCAGGTAGGGACTTGTTACACTGGTAATCTGAATGCCGGTTTGGGGCGAAACTCCAGAGTATGTTGCCCAATATATGTTGTATGATGTCGCACATGATACACTGCTCCAGTTAATTGTAACTTGTGCGTTACCTGCAGTGGCTGAAACAACGGCAGGAGGTGGCGGAGTACCTGCTATAACACTGACCTCAGGGGATGGTGCACTTTCTCCAACACTGTTCACTGCCGTTACCACAAAGTAATAGGACGTGCCTTTGGTCAATCCTGTAATGGTAGTGCCTGTATTTGTTACACCGGAAATCTCAAGACCGCTTGTTTGTTCTGTTCCCGAGGTAGTTGAGTAATAGACATTGTAGGATGTTACGCTTGAATCCCAATCGTACCACGTAATCGTCACATTTCCGCTGCAATCGGATGCTGCTGTGACACTATAAGGCGATGCAGGCATACCAGCTACGATGGAGACCTCTGATGATGGCGCACTTTCGCCATAACTGTTTACCGCTGTTACTACAAAGTAATAGATCAAACCATTAGTCAGGCTTTGCGTACCAGAATAAGATGTTCTAGAAATACCTGTAATTGGTATTCCGCTTGTTTTTTCTGTGCCTGCTGTTGTTGAAAAATAAATATTATATGTGGAAGCGCCTACTACAGAGTTCCAACTCACAAATAAAAAGTTAAAAGATGTTATGTATTCTACCGTAACCCCTGTCGGAGCTGCTGGTATACCTGTTCCGCCTGAAGTGGGCGTTGCAAATACTTCTGTGGAATTTCCACTCTCGCCATAACTATTCACTGCGGTAACTACAAAATAGTACATAGTCCCGTTATTTAATCCTGATATCGTGTGATTGGTGCTTGTTGCAGAACTAACCTTTATGTAGGGACCGCCAGAATTTGTTGAATCATACACATTGTAACTTGCTACCCCTATGACAGTATTCCAACTGATTGTTACCTGGCCGTTGCCAGGTGTTGCTGTCACGCCTATGGGTGCTGCTGGTGGTGTCCCGGAGATAGACGGCGCCGCAAAGACCTGATTCGATGCCACACTCTCACCGTAGCTGTTCACTGCGGTGACTATGTAGTAATAGGTAGTACCGTTTACCCGCCCTGTATGAATATACGGATTTGTAACACCGGAGATCTTTGTACCATTGGCTGTGGTTACGCCCGATGTTGTTGACCAATAGATGTTATAAGATGTTGCACCGGAAACAGTGTTCCAGTTGATCACTACTTCACCATTGCCTGGTGTGGCCACAACACCCGAAGGTGCTGACGGAGGCGCACTTGCTCCACCTGAACCAGAGGGTGTTGCAGAAACCTGACTTGACGCCGTACTTTCGCCAGAGTTATTAATGGCTGTAACTACATAGTAGTATGTTGTCCCATTCGTTAATTTCGTCTGTGTATACGGAGTTGTTACGTTTGGAATCTTTGTACCATTAGCGGGGGTAACCCCTGAAGATGTCGACCAGTAAACATTATAGGCCGCTGCATTTGATACCTTATTCCAGCCGAGTGTTACCTGCGCATTACCTGCAGTCGCTGTAAGTCCTGTGGGCGCTACTGGTGGTGAACCGGAATTACCACCTTTACCGCTACTGCAACCGCTTTGAAAGATTATTATACCAAATAACATTGAGGGGAAGGAATAAAGAATAGATTCTTCGCTTCGCTCAGAATGACAGATTATTTATTTCGGGGGGATGAAGATGTCGGAAAGGTTGTTTGAAGTTATTTTAGATTGTTGAATTGAATCAACGCTGATGCAGTTGAAGGTCAAAAAGGATGACCCTGCGACAGCAATGGCTGAACCGGAGGGAGTGAGTTTTTTGGAATGATGGAGAGAGTTGATGTTCTGGATTCCTGCGTGTGCGGGACATTCATAATTCCCTTTCATCCCTCTTACAAGGGTGAGCGGATTATGAATCGCCTTATTTTGGGCGACCCATCGGGTCGCCCCTACGGTGGGGAATAGGGAAAATACCCCGTCCCGTAAAAAGCGGGACACCCCTTTTTCATAGGGGAATTGAGAGAAATGGGAATTAAAAAACACACCCCTGACCCATCTTGTTAGAGAGGAATTCAATTGGATTCCAGACTGCGTGGGAATAGCGGAGCATTGAGAAGAAAATCTTTTAAGGTGTCTTGGTAGTCTGTTACCTGTTACGATGTATTGATGCATCGCACCTAAAAGCATAAGGCATAGCACAAGAGATTTCGCATCTTTTGCGTCCATGTTATATAGGCACGCATAAGATATGGAACTTGTCAATAAAATTGATCATGCTGACTATTTCTGGCCGGTTAGAAAGCCCCGCTATTTATGGGGGGGATAATATGCGTGCGCGTTCCATTCACAGTATCGTAACGGCCTTTTTCAGGAGTTCGAATCCTTTGATCTCATCCTGCATCAAAGGGATTTGGAGCACAGGGAGATTGAACTTTTGTTTTATCTCTTTGAGGTATTTCGTCTGCATCTGTTGCCGGTTCTTGAAAAAGCCATTGATGCATACCCTGTCCGTCAATATCAGGTTTGCAACGATAAGCTGTGTGTCTATACCTGCATTCTTAAGGTCAACCATTGCCCTGTACGACTCCAGAATAGGCGTTGATTCCGGGTAAAGGACAAAGGCAAAGAGCGTACGATCTTTGTCCCTGAGTGTCTGTATGATTTTTTTAAAACGGTTCTGAGCAACGTCCTTGACAGCGACGTTGTCCCCTGTGCCTGCCATCATCTCGACCTGTTTTGCGTAGTCAAACGGCAGTTCAAGAAGCCGGAGCGTATGCCCTGTCGGAGCTGTATCAAATACGATCGTCTGATATTCATTACTCTCTATGAACTGAATGAATTTATCGAAAGCAGCCATCTCCTCTGTACATGGAGAGTTCAATTCTTCATCCATTGCAGCAAGCATATCTTCAGAATACTTTCCCTTTGCCTCACTGAGCACCTTTTCTTTGTATTCCTGGAATGCTGCCTTCTGATCAACCATAACCGCGTACAGGTTGTCCGTAACCTTTGCAGGTTCAGCGCCGACCTTTACGTTCAAGACCTCGCCGATATGTGCCGCGGGGTCAGTGGTAACCAGAAGCGTTTTATAGCCTTTTTGTGCATTGAACAATGCCGCCATACAGGAGACCGTCGTCTTACCGACGCCGCCTTTACCGGTAAAAAACAGAGATTTTGTCACCGCATCTTCCCCGGGAAGCCAGAGACGGTCTATATCGGCCTTCTCCAGAGCAACTGCAGGGCAAACGGAGTATGTTCTATGCCCGATTGGAACGACGGCTTCCTGCCATTGAACAACTCGTCTGCCACCGATTCAAGTGACTTCAATCCTTTTACCTCGTTGTCCCTTAAGAACATGAACTGTTTCGGTTTATTGATGAGACTTTCGGCCTGACGGATTATGTTTTGCTGGGCTTCATATTTCTTTTTAAAAAATTCGATACCGCATACCTCTTCCGGCAAAATGCCGTTTATGATAAGCTCCCCGGAAACAATCCCAATCGTTTCAAGCTCTCTGGATGCACGCTGTGTTTCATAGAGGGACAGGTCTTCGGGCCGCATGACAAAGATAAACGTTGTTTTCTCAGTATCTTTTAAGAGTGCAGTTGCCCTGTCATACTTATCCTTTGAGTCCTGAATCGTCTGCACAGGACCAAGGCATGTCTGACCGCTGCCGCTTGCAGCCTCTTGTATATGTTTGGACCAGTCAACCGGAAGCTGAAGCAGCCGTATGGTATGACCTGTGGGAGCCGTATCAAATATGATACTATCGTACTCATCACCTTCCATAAAATCTATAAACCGGTCGAATGCTGCCATCGCGGTCGTACAGGGACCGCTGAGGTTTTCCTCGAGGGATGCTATAACATCCTCGGGCATGATTTCACGGTACGGCGCGATGATCTTTTCCTTGTATTCTTTGGTTGCTTTATCCGGTTCGATCTCCATTGCCCATAAATTTTTTATGCCCCTGATCGGGGTTATCTTATGTCCTATCTCCTGTTCAAAAACATCCGCCAGGTTGGAAGCCGGGTCTGTCGTCACTATCAATGTTTTTTTACCGTTCATGGCATAATGAACAGCACTTGCCGATGCCATGGTGGTTTTACCCACACCGCCTTTACCTGAATAAAATATGTATCGTGTCATTGTACACTCCAATTCAACTGCAGCAAGAGTCTTGCCCTGTCTTGGGCATGCCGTTCAAGACAAATCCCCGCTGGTCTGAAAAATCCATGGTGGCTGCCGCAAGTGTTTCGTTTGCATCTTTTTCTACAAAAACCTTCAACCCATTTTGATCAATCGTAACATCTCCATCCGCGGCCCGTTCCACAAGATCAAGGGCCAACGATGGACCGCAGCAACCTGAATCTGTCATGAATATCCTTATTCCAAAACTCTCACATCCTTCATCCTTGAGAATCTTCTTGAATCTCTCTAATGCCCTGTCTGTTAACGTAAGCATGTTTTCTCCTTTTTTACCCCGTTAGAAAGGTCTGCCCTTTATGACGGGGATACTCTGTTAAATTTTAAAGTCCTTATAGGAGGGGTGTGGTTTAATCCTGCATCCTTTCTAACGTGGTTCATTGTACCGATAGTGTCATTGGTTTATGTTGTAACGGCTCGATTCCAAGTGCCTTGCACAGTTCTTCGTATGAAGGATATGCACCGGTTTTAAAAACAGAGCCATCCACTATAATTATCGGCAATACTTTCTTGCCGTTTTTATGGAGCAGGTCCGCTACGGTTTTGTTCGTCATAAAATCTTTTGTCTGCTGTGAAAGGTTGAACCTTTCCACCTCTACACCTTGTTTTTTCAACGCGAGTACAGCGTCGTTTACCTTTACCAGCACCGGATCGACGACCGGGCCGCACAGCCCCGTGGAACAGCACATAGCCGGGTCGTAGATCGCTATTCTTTTACCTTGCATGGATACTCCTTTCCCTGATCCTCCTGCCTGATTCGATTGTGTTGCAATATGTTATGCCCTTCTTGTTTACCTGTTCGACTTTCCTTTCATCGGCATGCATCAAGGGATCATCTTTCGGCAAAGACGACAGTATCCGGATAAAATCGGCGCTCTGCCTGTTCGCCTTGTCCCGGGAAAGCCTGTAAAACGACCATGTGCCTCTTTTCTCCACTTCGATAAGACCTGCGTTCCTGAGGATCCCGAGGTGCTTGGATACCGTCGATTGTCCCATGCCCAGTATCTCCATAAGCTGGCACACGCACAGTTCGTTGTGCGTGAGAAGGCTTACTATCCTCACCCTTGTTTCATCCGATAATGCTTTCGATGTTCTTATAAAATCTTTCAGCATATTTGTATTACTTTATCACGATATAGTAATATATTAACCACGTCACCGATGCGTGTCAAGTGAAATATGAAGGAATTATGTGAGTTTGTCCTTTTACTGGATTCTGTTAGCCGGGTTTCAGGATCACTCCGTAAAAACAGAGTATCCCAATATAGGTAAGACCCTTGACAAGGGTAGCTATGCAAATGTAAATTATACATATGAAGATGATCAGAATACGTTTTGCAAATCCATCAGATGATGCGCGAGGCTCGCTTGAGCTTGCATAAAATTTAATGTTATATGCCTGCCTGACGATACATACGATGTACCAGAGGAAGCAATCAATAAACAGCAAGTATTAAATTTCAATATTTAAGACCCGGATCTAATTTATCTATAAAAAACTACAATGCCGAGTTTGTCTATTTTATTCTAAGATGGTAGTTTTTTAACAAACAATACATACAGCTTATATAAGAAAAATGAGATGTAAATTTGATTAGAAAAGACGAATTTCAAATTTAAGTTAGACATTTTTCTTTCTTTAAAATATGCATATATCGATTTTCCTTGACCAGTCTTGTCCAGTGATGTATATATTTATCGGAGGTTTAAGATGGCTAAAAATACAATTATCAGTATGATTAATACAAATCAAGCAGCGGCGACTTTGGGAGTAAGCGTGAAGACGATTTACAGGATGGAAGAGAAGGGCATTATTCAATCAATCAGAACACCAGGTGGTCAGCGACGGTTTAATAAGAAAGACCTTGAGCATTATATAAGAGCAAGCAAATCAATCACGGCACCACAAAACCCAAGTAAATATAAAACCAACTTAACGACCCTACCCTCTTATGCGAACGAGCGAATTGAAGAAGATGCACTCTTTACCGTGCCTGAAGTCTCTCCGTATGCAGGTGTCGCAAGAATACAAGAACAGATTACACTTAAAAATATCAAGAGCCATAAACAGCACTATGATTCAGACCTTGGAATATTTAAATGGATAGATGAATGGGACTTTAGGAGTTATCACACCAAGACTTATACACACGGCTTTCACAATTACCCTGCAATGTTCATCCCGCAGGTCGCAAGAAAGCTTATACAAGCCTTTTCGTCAGAAGGCGAGACAGTCTGTGACATCTTTTGTGGTTCCGGAACAACGCTTGTCGAGAGCAGCCTTTTAAACAGAAATTCTATCGGCATAGAGCTTAATCCTTTGGCTGTTTTGATTGCAAAGGTCAAAACTACACCCATTAACCCTCAAACCCTTACGGACAAGCTAAAGGTGATTTTAGATGATTACAAAAGCGCAAAGAGCGTATCACCGCCGAAGTTTACCAACTTAGACTTCTGGTTTTCAGAATCAGCTATAAGAGACCTGTCCAAACTTAAACAAGCTATATGGAACATCTCTGAAGAGAATATAAGGAATTTCTTCTCTGTATGCTTCAGCGAGGTTGTAAGGATTATCTCTTTTACTAAGCATAAAGAGTTTAAATTGGTCAGGGATAAAGATAAATTAGAGAAATCATTCAAGCAGAATGTGTTAAAGGAATTTATGAAACTCTGTGAAAATAACATACTCGGCATGAAGGAATATATAAATGATATTACCCCCAATGCACATGCACGGATTATACTGGGTGATTCAACAAAAGATAATGGTATACCTGAAAACTCAATAGACTTTATAATAACCTCTCCGCCTTATGGTGATAGCAGGACAACGGTCGCATATGGTCAGTTTTCAAGATTGCCCTCTCAATGGTTGGAACTGTTGCCTGCCCATATAAAAGACGTTGATAAGGAATTACTCGGCGGCAAAAATAATATTAGCCTTGATGATCAGATACTCGATCTCTCAGAGACATTAAAACTGAGTATCAATGTTTTGAAAGAAAAAGACATGGAGCGTGCAAAAGATGTTTTGAGTTTCTACATTGACTTAAACAAGGCCATTTCTCAGGCATATAAGCTCCTTAAGTCAAAAAGGTATTTCTGTGTAATTATCGGGAACAGAACTGTAAAAGAATTGGTCTTGAAAACGGATGAGATTATAAGCGAGCTTGCAGAGAAGATCGGGTTTATCCCACAAGGAATTCTCTACAGGAATATTCCAAACAAAAGGATGCCGCTTAAAAACAGCCCGACAAATGAGCATGGCAAAACAGGATTGACAATGCAGAAAGAAAGCATCGTACTGTTAAAGAAACTATAAGAGTTGCTCATATCTATCATACAACTTAAGGAAATCACGCTTATGCATTCTGAATCCAGTTCCGTGGTCATGATGCTTTCCTTTGTTTTTACCGCTGTGATATACACCGATGCGAATATCTACCTTTAGATAGTCTTTTTCTATTGCATTCCGGAACTTATCGCGGTTCAAACCTTGCAGCAAATATGCCTCTATAAAATGGAAGTACTCATTACTCGATTTAGGTTCTCCTTTTGTTTCGGCAAAGGCCAACAGAATCTTATTTGATTTAGAGACCAGAACATCTTCAAATATATTTTCGTCCCAATAGGCTTCTATATGCCTTTTGTTTTCCAAAAATAATTTACCGTTTTGATATATCATTTTAAATCCCTGCGGATTCACCTTGGAACCATAAACAGTCGAATGTAGATTGTAGTAGCCTTCATCATCTTTATATTTATATTGTTCAAACAGCTTTCTATTTATACCTTTTGGCCGTGGAGCTTTGGTAGCCAATGTCAACATGCTGTCTGAGGTTATCCTTTTTGTTTTTAATTCGATGTCTCCGATATCCGGCAAACGGATATTATTTTCTTCGATGCTAAGCAGGTCTTCTAAGGTCTTACCAACACCTGTGTCATATGCTCTATGGGTCTTTATAAACCCCATAGACTTTATCGCTTCGAGCTTTTCTTTTAATTCCTGTACAGAATCTGGCATACATTGTCCTCCATAAAAAAATGGGTTTAATACAGTACCCCTGTCTTAGGCAGCTCTATCACTTATAGGGGGAGCGTAACAAGCAGATAAACGAGCTGACAGTAAAGGCTAGGGTCAGGGCTACACATTTGACAAAAGGATGCAGCTGATATAAGATGAGGCTGTTATGGCACGACCATTGAGGATATTGTATACCGATGCATTCTACCATGTGACCGCACGGGGGAATGAAAAGAGGCCCATATTTAAGAACGAAAGGGATCGCGAAAGGTTTTTATTGTATGCAGAAGCCGCTGTTCAAAGATATGGTGCAGTCATACATGCATATTGTTTGATGGACAATCACTACCATCTTTTGATTCAGACGCCTCTGTCAAATCTTTCGGAGATCATGCAGTACATCAATGGTTCCTATACAACCTACGTAAACATCAAAAGACAGAGAGTAGGGCACCTTTTTCAGGGGCGGTATAAAGCAATCCTCATAGATGCCGATGCGTATGCGCAAGAGCTGTCCCGCTACATGCATTTAAATCCTGTCAGAGCCGGGATGGTGGATAAGCCCGGGGATTATCAATGGTCAAGCTATCCGTATTACAGCGGGAAGAAAAATGCGCCGGAATGGCTTACCATGGATTTTATTCTTGATTATTTTGATGAACGGACAAAGGTAGGGCAGAGGAAGTATGTTGGGTTTGTAGAAGCGATGATAGGTCAGAGATATGAGAGTCCGTTAAAGGCTGCGGTTGCATCGAGCATACTTGGGGACGAGGATTTTATCAATCGAATAAAGGCTAAATATTTGCGTGATAAGGATACAGACCGGAACCTACCCGGCTTAACAGAACTGAGGAAAAGGACGGTAAAAGAAATCATGAAAGAGGTAGAGAGTGTATTAAAAGGTAATGAGCGACTCAAGAGGGTGGCTGGTATATATCTGAGTCACCGGTACAGCGGGCTCCGGCTCAGGGAGATAGGGGGATACTTTGGTATAGGGGAGTCTGCTGTATCGCAGTCGAGCAGGAGGTTCGGGGTGGTGTTAGAGAAGGATAAGAAGTTAAACAACATGATGAAGGATATTTGCAACAGATTGGGGATTGTGTAATGTGTAGCCCTGACCCCGGTTCTGTCACTTCCTGATAGTCCAATTAAAACATGAAATCCGAGGGGTAACGATTTATGTTACGCTTAAAGAAAAGTGGAAGTGATGTCAGGGGATTCAATCGTCCCCATTGGGTATTCTAATGGAAACTCCGCCAATAAGGGGTTTGGATCGCGAAGCCAAGGACAACGATGAGCCCGTGAACAACGACCATCGCTCCGGGCAATGACTGCTTGCGCAACCGGTGCGAGTACAGCACAAAGCCTCCCAGTGCATCCACCAGAAACAATATACATGAAACGGTGATAAAGATGCTCAGGTTTGCCGTGGCGATTGCGATGACGAACAGTATCAGGCCAATGACAGAAAAAAGACCATGAACAAGTACGAGAATGATCGGAATGTTCTTTTTTCTGGCGTTGAGTATAGCCAGGATCACCCCAACTATGGCGGCAAACAGAAGCACAAAATCAGCCTTCTGCAGCCATAGCGAAAATCCATTGTTTGCCCCCCCGTCGTGATCAGCAGTGATAAATCGGTCAATCTCAGCATTGTCGTCCGCCTCCTCTTATATTCTACTCAAAGCTATTCCTCAATAATTGAGCATGTCAAGTTTTGAAAGCACCGGGGGCAGGGCTACACAAGTGGCAAACCGAGATCAATCGGAACGAAAGCTTTGCGAGTTGACTCCTTGAGTCAAAGAGTTCGCTTGAGAAGAAAGGCGGCATCCGGATTTGAACCGGAGATAACGGTTTTGCAGACCGCTGCCTTACCACTTGGCTATGCCGCCACAATCCTGAGAAAACCTTCGAGTGTATCTTAGTTTGCAGGGGCGTCCCGCCGCAGGCGGGACGCCCCTATCGTTTTAATAACAAATTCTTGAATATAAAAAAGCGGGCGATGGGATTTGAACCCACGACTTTCGCCTTGGCAAGGCGACGTTCTAGCCGCTGAACTACACCCGCTTACTCGTATATTTCAATACACAGAATGTTCTATAAAGTCAAGTGTGCACAGACTTTTGGGGCCTGAGGACCCCTCACTGCTTCTTGATGACCGTGTCCTTCAGCCATGCCGCGTCGTCCTTGTGCGGATAGTCTATATTGTAATGGATCCCGCGTGATTCCCTGCGTATCTGCGCGCACCGTATCGCGAGCTCCGCGACCGTGGCTATGTTGCGCAGCTCGAGGACGTCCTTATTGACCTTGAAATGCCAGTAATACTCGTTGATCTCTTCCCTGATCATCTCGATGCGTCTCCTCGCGCGCACCAGCCGCTTGTCCGACCTCACGATGCCGACATAGTTCCACATGAGCCTTCTGATCTCGTCCCAGTTGTGCGAGACGACGACCATCTCGTCGCTGTCGACGGCGTTGCCGGGTGTCCATGGAGGTATCGTCTCATAGGGCAGCTTGTCGCCGAGGTAGGGCTCCGTTGTCTGTGCCACGCGATTGGCAAAGACGAGCCCCTCTATGAGGCTGTTGGAGGCAAGCCTGTTGGCACCGTGCAGCCCTGTACAGGCAGTCTCGCCGATCGCAAACAGCCCGCGTATGTCCGTCCTGCCGTCCAGGTCCGCCACGACGCCCCCGCATGTGTAGTGCGCCGCAGGGACAACAGGTATGGGCTGCCCCGTCATGTCTATGCCGTACTTCAGCAGCGTGTTGTAGATATGCGGGAACCTCTTTCTGGTAAAATCGGGGTCCAGGTGCGTAACATCGAGCAGGACGTACTCGTCGCCGGACTTCTTCAGCTCGCTGTCTATCGCGCGTGCCACGATGTCCCTCGGGGCGAGCTCTTTCATCGGATGGTACGCGGCCATGAAGGGTGTGCCGTCTTTTCTCTTGAGTATGCCGCCCTCGCCCCTCACGGATTCGGAGATCAGGAACGACTTCGCCTCCGGATGGTAGAGGCATGTGGGATGGAACTGGATGAACTCCATGTTCGCTATCGAAGCACCGGCCCTGTACGCCATCGCGATGCCGTCCCCCGTCTCCGTGTCCGGATTGCTCGTGTAGAGATAGACCTTTCCGGCCCCGCCCGTTGCGAGTATGACGAGCTTTGCCAGCACAGTCTCGACGTCGCCGGTAAGGGTATTGAGCACGTAAGCGCCGATGACCCTGTCCTGTCCCCCCTTTATGCCGAGTACCTTGTTGATCGTTATGAGATCGATCGCCATACGGTGGTCGGAGACCCTTACCCCCATGTTCTCGGCGGCCCGCATGAGCGACACCTCTATCTCCCTGCCCGTCAGGTCGTCCGCGTGCAATATCCTGCGCTTCGTGTGACCGCCCTCCCTCGTCAGGTCATAGACGACATCGTTGTCGACCGGGTCCGGGGCCTTGCTGAATTTCACGCCGAGCCCGATGAGCTCCTTGATCCGGTTCGGTGCGTCCCTTACCACCACCTCCACGGCGTCTCTGTTGCACAGCCCATCGCCGGCAACCAGAGTATCGCTGATGTGCTCCTCGAAGCTGTCCTCGGAGGAAAACACCGAGGCGATACCGCCCTGTGCGTAGTACGTGGCAGACTCATATTTCTCCAGCTTGTTGATTATCATGAGCCTGCCGAGCTTGTGGGACTTTATAGCGTAGTAAAGTCCGGACACCCCGCTGCCTATAACAAGTATATCGGTTTCCACCACGGTCATAGTATCTCCTTCTATTCTGCCAGCATGGTCGTTCTTCGCTGTAGGATTGTATAACTGTAGCGGTGCATGTCAAGGATATACAGTATAGATTTCCGGAAGCAGGGCTAAGTGATCCCCGGTTTCAAAGGGTAAGGCAAAAAAGCCGTACAGGGGATAAAACCTCCTAAGGACATCTTATCCCTCAAAGGAGGGGATGGGAGTAAGTACAAAACTGCCTTAACCAGAAAAATGCATTTGCAAGGTAGGGAAGTTTGTGTAATGAGTGATAAGCCTGCGCCAAACAGAGGTATTCTCCGAAAAGCACGGCAGTCCCTTGTATTTTACAAAAAGAAGCGCTATGATATTGCATGGACAAAACAGACACGGAGGAGAAAATGAAATCGAAAATAGTTAAAAGCTGGTGGATAATACTCGTGGTCCTTGCAGTGACATCAGCTTTTGCCGCCACGGTCGTAACGACGCGGGCACACATCCAGAGAAGCGACAGTAACTACGAGGACCTGGGGCTATTCACGTCTGTCCTCAACAAGGTGGAGAACGACTACGTCGAGCCGGTAAGCACAAAAAAGCTCGTGTACGACGCGCTAAAGGGTATGATCAGCTCTCTGGATCCGCACTCGGGCTTTATGACCCCTGACGAATACAAAGACCTGCAGATAAGCACCCAGGGAGAATTCGGCGGCGTGGGAATGACCATTACCTTAAAAGACGGCATGCTGACCGTAATAGCGCCCATAGAGGACACACCCGCCGCCAAAGCCGGCATAAAGGCAGGGGACAGGATCATCATGATAGACAACAAGCTGACGAGGGACATGACACTCGAGCAGGACCTGAACATGATACGGGGACCCAGCGGCACAAAGGTCAGGCTCACGGTCATACGAAAAGACCTGAAAGGGCCAAAGGTCTTCGTCCTGACGAGGGAGGTCATCAAGATCAAGAGCGTAAAGTACGCCGTCATAGACGGACATTACGGATACATACGGCTGATACAGTTCCAAGAAACGACGAGCGCCGAACTGAAGAAGGCGCTCCATGAGATACACAAGAAGACAGGCAACGATACCGAAGGCGTCATACTCGATATGAGGAACAATCCGGGGGGGCTGCTGAACCAGGCTGTCGACGTCGCCTCCTATTTCATAAAAAGCGGCCTGATCGTCTATACGAAGGGAAGGCTGCCGAACCAGCAGTTGAAGTTCAATGCGGACGGGAAAGATGTGGAGCCGGACTACCCGATGGTCGTCCTGATAAACGGAGGTACTGCAAGCGCCTCGGAGATCGTCGCGGGCGCCCTGCAGGACCACAACAGGGCGATAATCGTCGGAACACCGAGCTTCGGGAAGGGCTCCGTGCAGACAATCATCCCACTGGACGACGGGTCCGCACTGAGGCTGACGACAGCGCTCTATTATACGCCGAACGGCAAATCCATACAGGCGGAAGGCATACAGCCCGACATAGTCATGCATGAAGAGAAGATCGTCGAAGAGTCAGACAACATATTCGGCCTGAAGGAGAAGGACCTCACCGGACACTTCCCGGCACAGAACAGCATGAGCACCGAAGGCACCAGGGAGAGCGCGGAAGCGAAAAAGCTGCTGAAGGACACCGAGATCGCACGGGCCATAGACATCCTGAAAGGCATACACTTCTACACGAGTGCGAGCGGAGGCAAGGCCAGCACAAACTGATGAAGTGGTCATACAGGTCACTGCTCTTTTTAACGATAGGATTCACGGCTTACGCGGTGCTGTCACACGGCGGTCTGTACGATCTGTGGCGGGTGAAACGGGAATGCAGACAGCTCGAAATGAAGAACAGCAGGCTGCAGGAGGAAAAGGCCGGTCTCGCAGAGCAGATAAACCTGCTCAAAGATGACGACTTCTATATAGAAAAGATAGCACGGGAGGAGCTCGGCATGGCAAGGAACAACGAGATCGTTGTTTACTTCAGGAACAACGCCAGCCTGGCCCCCTCCGGCACGACAGTCCCCCCCCGAAGACAGATAGCCCCTGATGCCTTCATAAAATGACGAAACCGACCCCCAAGCAGATTGCCGTTACAGCTTTGCTACTCGTCTTGCTTGGGATTATCTCCTCCGGCTACGTCCTCGGGATCGATGCCAGCCGTGACTATACGGGCATACTGTTCCTGGCGTTCGTGGTCCTCCTGCTGACGTCCTCCGTCATCGTCTATCTGCTGGCGCAGCTCTATCAGCATACGAAAAACGTCCTGCTCTCGCTGGCCATCGTGTCCGCGTACGTGGTAATGCTCGACTATGTGGAGAGCTTGTTCGGGTTCAACGCCGTCTCCTCCCTCTATCTCGTATTCACCTTCCTCACCCTCGTCTTCGGCATGACGGAAGGACTCATCGCGGTCGCGTACGGCCTCTCCCTGCTCACGGTGAAGGCGTACATGTTCTCAAGGCCACTGTCACGATACGTCTTCTATACGCTGACGTCCACACTCTCGGTCGTCTCGATAGGACTGATCCTGTCCTATGAGAAAAAGATCGCAAGGCGCCTGCAAAACAAGATATCGACCCTCGAGGAATCGCCCGTGGAATTCGATATAAAGGCCGACAACAGGACCGAGCCATTGAGGTACTCGGACATCATCTCGGAAGACGGGCTCAAGAAAGAAAGGGGCCGGCTGACCGCGACATTGAACGAGAGGCTCTACTCCACCATCGGCACCATCCGCTCTGCGATACACCCGTTCACGGTCGCCCTGTATCTGAACGACGTCGACGCACACCTGAAAGGCAGGGAGATACTGTCCAACAGCGAATGGATCGACATGGAGAGGCCCGTAAGCCGCGACGACCCGTACATCGGCTGGGTCCTCAAAAACAAGAAGAGCCTGCTGCTGAACGAGATAAACGCCGAGATCAAGGGCATACCGTACTATACGCGCAACGAAGGCATCAAATCGTTCATGGCCGTGCCGGCGATAAAGGACAATGCCATAATCGGGGTAATCTGCGCCGACAGCCTGGAGGTCCAGGCCTTCACGGACGAGCATGTCAAGCTGCTCACCGTCATAACAAGCGAGATCATAGATCTTCTGGACAACACAGAGCTCCAGTACAGGCTGCGCTACGACATGTACGAGAAGGGAGCGATGTACACGTTCGTCAGGACACTGTCCCGGCACATAGATCCCACGATCATCGGCCAGATATCGTTGAAGGAGATAGCGAGGATCACGGGGGTAAACGCCGGGATCTTCGCGGTGAGGGACGAGAAGAAGTCCTTCAGGGTCGTCGCTGTCAGCAACATAAGCCAGACGCTGATCGGCAAGGGCTTCGTCGCAGACTCGACCCTTCTGCTCGACGGCCTCACGGACAGGCAGCTCCCGACCATACACCAGATCACGGCGTCGCAGTTGAAACTCCTCTACCCGTCCCTCTACCATGTCCACGGATCGGAGAGACCGTTCAAGTACGCCGCAATAATATTCCTCCAGACAAAGATAGAGGAGATCGGCGCCATAGTCCTGTATATGGACACGATGCTGAACGAGAGGATAAGCATCATCACGGACACGCTCATCAACCAGATCGCCATATCGCTCTATAACTCCATCCTGTTCAACAAGCTGCAGCGGCTGGCGATAACGGACGGGCTCACCGGCCTGCACAACCACAGGCATTTCCAGGAGCACATAGAGAACGAGATCAAAGAAGCGCTGCGGTACAAAAGGTCCCTGACCATGCTCATGATGGACATAGACCGTTTCAAGGCGATAAACGACACGTTCGGACACCCGCAGGGCGACGTCATACTGAAAAAGATATCCGAGATCATCCTGCAGACAATACGGGACGTCGACTACGCAGCAAGGTACGGCGGCGAAGAGTTCTGCATATCCCTGCCGAACACCGATATAAAAGGTGCGTACAGGATCGCGGAGAGGCTGAGGAAGAGCATCGAATCGCTGTATGTCGACTCCAACGGCAGGGGCATACGATTCACGATAAGCATCGGCATCTCCGGGGTACCCGAAGACGCCGGGAGCAAGGACGAGCTCATATCGCACGCAGACGAGGCCCTCTACTTCTCCAAAGAAAACGGTAGGAACCGGACCGCCGTTTATGGTACTATCAAACCAAAGGAGTGATGCACTATGAAGAGACTCGGAGTCAATATCGACCACATAGCAACGATACGACAGGCGAGGAAAACGAACGAGCCCGACCCGATCAGTGCGATAGGCATGATCGAACTCGCGGGCGCCGACAGCATCGTCATGCACCTCAGGGAAGACAGGAGGCATACGCAGGACAGGGACCTCGAGATGGCACGAAAGATCATCAAGACGAAGCTCAACCTCGAGATGGCGCCGACGCAGGAGATGATAAAGATAGCCCTCGACATAAAGCCCGACACGGTGACGCTCGTTCCCGAGCGCAGGGAAGAGCTCACGACCGAGGGCGGACTCGAGGTCGCTCTGAACCTCGAATCCTTCAAGAAGTACACACGGCTCTTTCACGACGCCGACATCACGGTAAGCCTGTTCATCGATCCGGACATCGATCAGGTGAAATCGGCACACAGGGCAGGCGCCGACCTCGTCGAGCTAAGCACGGCCAGGTACAGCGAATCGAAGACGAGGCAGGAGCAGGAAACCAACATACAGCAGATAATAAATGCGGTCACGACAGCAGAGAAGCTGAAGCTCGGCATAGCCGTCGGGCACGGGCTCACCTACATAAACGTCGAGCCGATAACACGCATAGACCCGGTAGCGGAGTATAACATAGGCCACTCGATCATAGCCAGGGCAGTGTTCACGGGCATCGGGCACGCGGTCATGGAAATGAAGGAGAAGATCAACCAGCGGTGAGGCCGTTCCCCTGCGCGGGTGCCGCCGGGGGGGGCGACCTCTTTACGGGTATCGTGAAACGGAACACGCTGCCCTTGTTCAACTCGCTCTCGACCCATATCCTGCCGTTGTGCGCAAGCACGAAGTGCCTGACAATGGACAGACCGAGCCCCGTACCTCCCAGCTCGCGCGAGCGCGCCTTATCCACCGTGTAAAACCTCTCGAATATCCTGTCGAGCTCGTTCGAGGGAATGCCGTACCCGCTGTCATGCACGGACACCTCGACCTCCCTGTCCCGCAGCACCGCACGGACGCCTATCTCCCCGTCCTGATCGCTGTACTTTACGGCGTTGTCCACAAGGTTCAGAAGGACGTGGAACAGCGCCTCACGGTCCCCATAGACGATGTCCGCCCCCCCGGGTATATCGACGGTAAGCCTCTGGCGCTTCTTCGCGATCTCGTTGTTCAACAGCGTCTGGACCTCGCCAACGATGTCCAGCAAGCTGACGTCCCGCATGTTGAGCTCCGACGGCCCCCTGTCGGCCTTCGAGAGTACGAGCATGTCCTCGACGATCCTGTGCATCCTCTTCGCATTATTGTACGCCGTATCTATGAACCCCCTGTTATAGCCGTCCCTCAGGGCCTCGAGATAACCTATGATTGACGTCAGCGGCGTCTTCAGCTCGTGCGATGCGTTGGTAATGAAGTCCTGCCTTATCTCCTCCATCTGCCGCAGCTTCGTTATGTCCTTGAGCGTCAGCAGATAGCACCGATCGCTCGCGCAGTAGTCTATCCTGTCGATGCTCAGGCTGAACCTCCTCTCGTCCGGCGCAAAGAGGGAGATCTCCTTCTGCCGGGACGGGCCGCCGGACAGCACGGAATTGAACAGCGCCTCTGCCTCGTAGCTCCTTACTATGTCCAGGAAGTACATGCCCGTTATATCCGTGCCGATCCCCGCGAACTCCCTGATATACCTGTTCGCATAGACAACGTTGCCGCGCCTGTTTATGACAAGGAGGCCGATGTCCACGGCATCGATGATCCTCCTCGTGTCTTCGATATTACGACCCAGTGCATCACAAGACTCCCTGGCCTTTACTATGAGGAGTTTCACGACGGACGAGACGTCGTTCATGCCGGGCGAAGACGAGAAGGGGAGGCTGTAGACCCCGAGTTCGCTCCTTGCCGCCCCGGCGATGTGCTTCAGCAATGCCCTGACCCTCCCTCCGTAGAACCAGGCGGCCACAGCCCCCATGCACACCGATACGATCAGGACGATAGAGACGGACAGCTCCATACCTCCCCTCTCGACCAACAGTACGATCACGCCCGTCAGCATGAACGATACAGAGAACACAAGGAACGCCAGTTTATTCATCGGTAAACTTGTATCCTATATCCTTGACGTTCTGGATGTGGGCGTCGAGGTGCGGCAGCTTCTTCCTCAGCCTGGACACATGCACGTCTACCGTCCTCGTCGTGCCGAAGTAGTTGTTCGTGCCGAAGTACTTGTACCCCCCAGATGTCCTGCAGCAAGACATCTCTCGACAGTACGACGCCAGTATGCTCAAGAAAATATTTCAGAAGGCTGTACTCCTTCGAGGTAAGGGGAATCATCGTATCGTCGTACCTGACCTCATGCCTGAGATCGTCCATTTGGAGCTTGCCGTAGACGATCCTCTTCGACCTGTCGGTCTCCGCCTCCCGCACGGTGCGCCTCATGACGGCCTTGACCCGTGCGATCAGCTCCCTCGGACTGAACGGCTTGGTCATGTAATCGTCCGCTCCGAGCTCGAGCCCGAGGACCCGGTCGATCTCATCGGACCTGGCCGTGAGTATTATGACCGGGATGCCCGCGGTGGTCTTCTGGTCTTTCAACTGCTTCATGACCTCGTAGCCGCTCTTCCTCGGCAGCATAAGATCGAGGATGACCAGCGCCGGAGACCTCGACTTGATCTGCCACAGTCCCTCTTCGCCGTCGTAGGCCGTAAGCGGGACGAAGCCCTCCCTCTCGAGGTAGTGGGACACGAGGCCAGCTATGTCCTTATCGTCCTCTATGACGACGACCTGCTTATTCATCGCCTTCGATCTCCTGCTCCGATCTTCTCTCGAACCTCTTGCGATCGACGTGATCGAGTATCTTCTTCCTCAGCCGTATCGAAAGCGGGGTGATCTCGAGCAGCTCATCGTCCTCGATGAACCCGAGCCCGTACTCGAGCGTAAGCCTCATCGGCGGGACAAGCCGTATGGCCTCGTCCGAGCCGGCGGCCCGTATGTTCGAGAGGTGCTTCTTCTTCCCGGGGTTGACGACGATGTCGGTCTCCTTGTTGTGCACGCCTACGATCATGCCGCCGTATACCCTGTCCCCCGGGGCCACGAACAGGGGCCCCCTCTCCTGGAGGAACCACAGAGCGTAAGCGACCGCAGCGGTCTGCTCCTTGGCGATCTGCACGCCCTTCTTGCGCGACGGGAGGTCCCCCTTGTACAGGTCGTACCCGGTAAACTGATGGTGCAGAACGATGTTGCCCTTCGTCTCGAGCAGGAGCTCTGACCGCAGCCCTATGATCCCGCGGGACGGTATGGAGAAAACGAGCCTCGTGAGGCCGGAGGGCGTCTTATCGGAATGCAGCAGATCCCCTCTCCGCGGGCCTATCTTCTCCATGACCCTGCCAAAATACTCGTCCGTGACCTCGATGGTCAGCTCCTCTATCGGTTCCATCAACCTGCCATCGGCGTGCTTCAGTATGGCCTTCGGCATGCCCACCTGGAACTCGTACCCTTCCCTGCGCATCGTCTCGAACAGGATCGTGAGGTGCAGCTCCCCGCGGCCCGCGACATCGAACACGTCAGGGTTGTCGGTGGGGGTCACCTTCAGCGACAGGTTCGACTTTACCTCCCTCCTCAGCCTGTCGCTTATGTGCCGAGAGGTAAAGAACTTGCCCTCCCTGCCCGAGAAGGGGCTGTTGTTAACGAGCATCTGTATGGATATCGTGGGTTCTTCTATCTTCAGGCCGTCGACATGGTCGATCTCCTCTTTCTGCGCAACGATCGTACCGATGTCCTGGGTGTCTATCCCCGCGATCGCGATAATGTCGCCCGGCGATGTCTCATCGATCTCGAGCCGCTGCAGTCCCTCGAACGTAAACAGCTTCAGTATCTTCTTGATGGTGGGCTGCTGGTCTTTCGGGTAAACATGTACCTCTTCGCCGGGGTGCAGCCTCCCGCTCTTGACCTTTCCGATGACCATCGGCCCCATGTACTGGTCGTATGCGAGCTGGCTTATCATCATCTCGAACTCATCGTCTCCGAGGACGTCAGGCGACGGTATGTGCGCCACTATCGTCTCGAACAGGGGCTGAAGGCTGGCCTGCGCGCCGCCCAGCGACAGGGAGGCGGTCCCGTTCCTCGCAGAGGTGTACACGACCGGAAAGTCAAGCTGGGAAGGATCGACCACGAGATCGAGAAACAGCTCGGAGACGGCATTCAGCACCTCCCCTGGCCTTGCCTCCGGCCTGTCGATCTTATTGATGACGACGACCGCCTTCAGCTTGCCCTCGAGCGCCTTCCTCAGCACGAACCGCGTCTGGGGCATGGGCCCGTCTATCGCATCTACCAGCAAAAGGACGCCGTCTACCATCGAGAGTGCCCTCTCGACCTCGCCGCTGAAATCAGCGTGCCCGGGCGTGTCAACGATATTGATCTTGTACTCCCCGTACCTGATCGAGGTGTTCTTGGCGAGGATCGTTATGCCCCTCTCTCTCTCGAGATCGAACGAGTCGAGTACGCGCTCCACGACCTGCTCGTTGGCCCTGAATATGCCCGCCTGCCTCAGCATGGCATCGACGAGCGTGGTCTTCCCGTGGTCGATATGAGCAATGATCCCTATGTTCCTGATCCTATCCGGCAACAGCATTCGTCTTCCTTCCCTTTCTCCCTCTCTATGAGCAAAACACGGTTTTTCTTGAAAGAATTCTGTAGTATAGCCAGCACCCCCAAAATATGCAACAACGTTGTCGACGGTATACGCAAAGGTGCAGATGGCTATCGAGTGGCCCGGCGGACGCACCGAAACCCGTTGTCGTCGAACCAGTAGGTAGGAACGGCGTTGTTGCTGCGGCTTGACCAGCGCAGGTACGTTGGATTACAGTTGAGCCAGGAACCGCCACGGAGCACATGGTAAGTCCCTTTATCGGGCCCCTGCGGGTCATGGTCTGGCGAGTCTGCATAGTAGTTTGCATCATACCAGTCGCTACACCAGTTGTATACGTTGCCTGCCATGTCCATGACCCCATAAGGGCTTTTGTCTTTCGGATGACTCCCTACTGCACAGGTGTGGTGTCTCTGTGAGTATGGCGATAGTGAATTGCACGAGTTGTGAGGACTGAACTTGTTTCCCCATGGATATATCCGGCCATCCGTGCCGCGCGCCGCCTTCTCCCATTGTGCCTCGGTCGGGAGCCTTTTGCCGGCCCATCGACAGTACGTGTTTGCCTGGTCCCAAAACACGCAATTGATGGGGTGATCCCCCCTGCCCTTCACGCCATAGTTGCAGCCCTCGACACGGGGGGGCTCCATGCACCCGCCTGTACTTACACATTGGCCGTACTCGTCCACCGTTACATCGTTCTTATCTATAAAATATGCATCGAGGTATACTCTGTGATAAGGCTTCTCGTCGCCCCCGCACCCATTCTTCAGACCGCAGCCCATCCAGAACCAGCCGGCTGGTACGTAGACCATGCCCCTCGGCACGCCGCGCCCCAATGCCTGACGGGCATTCCCTGTGACTTGTTCTACCCGCGCCGGAGCTGTCCGGGAAAACGCCGCCGGCACCATGGCATGGTGCGTCCGAACATCCATTCGGGAGTTTTGTGTCGGTCGCAGGTACAAATACACCCCCCCCGCGACCACTATCGCGGCCAGTATCCCTGCTCCGTACTCCATGGCCCTTTTCGGCGATCTGGTAATCATTTGTTACACTCTATCTCCAATCCATGCCTTGAGCCAACGTCCTTATAGGCTCCCGTATCGGTCAACTCTTCGTCGAGAAAAGACAATCGCCTCGATACACATATTCATCTTACACAATACCCCCTGCATGGTCAAATCCATCGTGCGGGGGAGGTGCCCCGCAGCCCCGCAGCGCTCCCGGACCTGTCGGATCTGCAAAGAGAGGAGGATCGCTTCCCCTCTCTTTGCTTTTTTTCCCCTGCCTTTCGATTTCATTTGACAACGCACAACAAACCACTTGAAAATCTAAATGTTTTGTGCTTATATATGAAACGGTGTCGAAAAGGTGGGTATAGGCCCACTTTTTTATTTGCAATAAAACGGAGGACGCCATTGCAGACAGGAAGATACAGTATGGACAAACACAGGAGCATAGCAGAAAAGATATACGACATAGCGTCTGATAGCCTCCCGAGGGCAGGCTACGAGGTAATAGACGTGGAGTACCAGAAGGAGAGGTCCGGGAACGTACTGAGGGTATTCATCGACAAAAAGGGCACGATCACCGTGGAGGACTGCGAAAAGGTGGCAAACATGCTCGGGGGCGTCATAGATACCAGCCTGCTGATACACTTCCCTTACACGCTCGAAGTGTCCTCTCCGGGCCTTACTCGGGAGCTGAAGAGAAAGGACGAATACAAAAGGTTCATAGGAAGGGACATCAGGATAATAACAAGGAGGCCGATATCCAACAAGGTCGTCCTCGAAGGGACCCTCAGGGGCATGAACGAAGGAGACGTGGTGATCGACGATGAAGGCACCGAGGTCTCGATACCGTACGATATCATCAAAAAGGCAAATCTGTTGTTTTAAATACAGGAGGGCATGATGTTTTCAGAACTTTCAAAGATCATAGAGCAGCTCCAGCGGGACAAGAGCATAGATAAAGTCATAATACTGAATGCCATAGAGGCGGCCATGATCAGCGCAGCGAAGAAATCGATAAAATACAACGCAGACATAGAGGCGAAGTTTAACGAGCAGCTCGGTGAGGTGGAGGTCTTTGAGTTCAAAGAGGTCGTGGAGACCATTGTCAGCAGGGAGACCCAGCTCACCCTCGAGGAGGCAAAGGCCATGGACGCGGAAGCACAGATCGGCGACAGCATAGGCATAAAGATCGACACGCAGAAATTCGGGAGGATCTCAGCACAGGCCGCAAAGCAGGTGATACTCCAGAAGATCAACGATGCGGAGAAGGAGATCGTGTACAAGGAGTTCAAAACGAGGAAGGGAGAGGTCGTCTACGGCGTCGTAAGAAGGTTCGAGGGCAGGACGATCATCATGGACCTCGGGAAGACCGAAGGCGTGCTGCCACCGGCAGAGCAGCTCCCCAAGGAGAACTTCAGGATAGGCGACAAGGTCAGGGTGTACGTGCAAGAGATACGGATGACCAACAAGGGCCCGAAGATCATCTTGTCGAGGACGAACAACCAGTTCCTCGTCAAACTGTTCATAACGGAGGTGCCGGAGATATCCGAGGGCATCGTCGAGATAAAGGCCGTATCGAGGGAGCCGGGGAACAAGGCGAAGATAGCCGTCTTCTCCAAGGACAAGAACATCGACGCCGTCGGCGCATGCGTCGGCATGCGCGGCGCGCGGGTACAGAACATAGTGCAGGAGTTGAGCGGGGAAAAGATAGACATCATCGCATGGACGCCGGACCATGCGAAATATATCATAGCAGCGCTCGCGCCGGCAAAGATATCCGAGGTCTCAGTGGATGAGGAGGAGAAATACATAGAGGTCATCGTCCCGGACGACCAGCTCTCGCTTGCGATAGGCAGAAAGGGCATCAACGTGAAGCTCGCCGCACAACTCTCGGGCTGGAAAATAGACATCAAGAGCGAGACGAATATGAGAGAGATAAAGGAGAAGGCAAAGGAGGCGTTCTCCAACTTCGGTGCCATAAACACGAAGACCGCAGAACTGCTCTATGGGAACGGTATAAAGTCGATAAAGGAGCTCGCCGACGCACAGGTAGACGCGCTGGTAAAAATACCGGGGTTCGACGAAAAGAACGCGACGAAAAGAACGCGCAGCAGCTTAAGGACTCGGCCGCGGACGAGGTCAAAAGAAGGGCAGCGAGCGAGCAGGCCGGAGACAAGTCCGCGGCAGCCAATTAACCATAATTAAAGAAGAGAGACGATGAAAAAAAGGGTACACGACGTAGCAAAAGAGCTCGAGCTGACATACAAAGAGATCATAATAAAGTTTGCCGATATGGGCATACTCGTCAAGAGCCACAACAGTGTGGTCGAAGACAAGGATTTCGAGGCCCTCAAGCAGTTTATCGTAAAGGAAAAGTCCAGGGAAGAGACAAGGCCGAAAACGATATTACGGAAGAGGAAAGAACCGGCAGCACAGGTGCAGGGGGCCCCGCAGCAGCCAACACCGGCCCAGGGACCTGCCCAGGCCATGGAGGCAAGGCCCCCGGGAAAAGAAGTGACCGCGGAGCAGAAAAAGACCGAGGCAGGCACGGCCTCGGCCAGACAGTACCCGCCGGAGGCTACACCCGCGGCCCACGGGCCCCGGATGCAGCCCGCGGTCCAGGAGACGGAGGCCGGGGGCGAAAAGAGAGAGACGGTCCACGAGCATGCCGCCGCACCCGTTAGACCGGCAGAGAAGGCGCAGGCACATCCGGAGAAGGCCGGAGAACGTCGCGCCCCGGAACGAACGGAACAGACAGGGACGATGCAGCAGCCGCAGCAGGAAGCGGCGGGCGCCAAGAAGCCCGAAAGGCCGCCGCTGGGGCCCGTAGAGCCGGAAACGAAGACAAAGATAAAGTCGGAGAAAGGCGGGGCCTTCATCAAGAAAAAGATCCTGTCGAAGATAAAGACGGACATCTCGGAAGAGATCGACCTGCTCGAGGAAAACAAGGAGGACGAGACCATCCTCCAGAACGTCGTCACCTACCCAAAGAAGACGTACAGCCAGCATAGGCAGCAAAGGCATGACAGGCCTCCAGAAGCAGTCGTAAAGCCCGCTGCTCCCAAGCAGAAGAAGACCGTGAGGATAGAGGACAGGATGACCGTATCGGCCCTGTCGCAGGTCATGGGCGTAAAGGCCACGGAGATCATCAAGAGGCTCATAACCCTCGGGATCATGGCAGGCATAAACGACGTCATAGACGCCGAGACGTCATCGCTCATAGTCAGAGACATCGGCTTCGACGTGAGCATGAAGCAGGAGCCGTCGCCGGAGACCGCCCTGAACGAGGTTCAGGACACGCCAGACAAGCTCAAGCTAAGGCCCCCGGTGGTGACCGTCATGGGCCATGTCGACCACGGCAAGACGACCCTCCTCGACGTAATACGGACGTCAAAGGTGGCCGAGGGAGAGGTAGGGGGCATAACCCAGCACATAGGCGCATACGCGGTAAACATCGACAACAAGCTCATCGTGTTCCTCGATACGCCGGGCCATGAGGCATTCACGGAGATGCGTGCACGGGGGGCAAAGGTGACCGACATCGTCGTCCTCGTCGTCGCAGCGGAT
>JAMCVD010000121.1 GCA_023381995.1 Deltaproteobacteria bacterium | reverse complement strand
TGTAATCGCAGCATTCTCCGCCTGCCTCTCCTTTTCGACGAACCGCTCGGCCCCGGCAGACGTCAGCGTATCGATCAGCCCGCTGACATCCTTCGTACCCGCGTAGGGAGAGCCGTCCTTCAGCCAGTGCGTATAATCCTTCCTTGAAAGCGTAACGGCCCTGCCGTGCCATACAATCTCCACGGATGAGAGCGACCACTTGCTCTGCATCAGCAGCTTGTCGTCGACCATCGTGCCCACGGGCTTATCAAAGGTCGAAAGTATGCCTTTGTTTATCACATAGACGGGGGGACGCCCGGAAACTGCCGCGTAAACATCGTTCCGATCTGCCTCCTTGCCTATCTTCAGGTCGAACTTCCTGTTGTCCGACCCCAGTATGCCGATGATCGCCGAGGGCTTTTCAAGCCCCGTCCCTCTCAGGCCGGAGGCGTCGTCAATGATATTGGTCGCGGTGAGATTGGTCAGCTTAAAAAGCATATCGTTTAAAAACGCCGTCTTGAGCCTGTTATACGAAGGCCTCGCAAAAAACCATACCCCGTTGCTCTGTTTCAGCGCATAAGCGGGCCTGCCCTTCTTCGAGAAGGATATGCCCTCTATGTCGTTGCGGGGGATCGACAAAACACTCTTGTCCCTCAGGTGGAACAGCGTACTATCGAGCTCGTTCCTTATCCAGCCCGTGATCGTAAAGATACCCCCACGGCCGTGCACCGCCCTTGCGTAATAATACTCTCCGACCGGGGTCTTTGTACCGATCTCGACGGTATAGACACGATTGTCCGACGACGTTACCGTTGCCGTTATGGACGCCGGGCTCAGACCGAATGCCGACAGCGGACCGGCACCTATGTTCCTCTCGTAATCGAGCGTCTTGATGCCGTTCACTATGCCGTTGATCACCGTCCTATCGGTGCCCGTATGAACGGGCGACACGATCGTCCAATTCCCGGGGCTACTCTGCTGCACCGTAAAGCTGCCATGCTCGTTCTCGACGGACACCTTTTCGATGCTGCTACCGTCCATTTTGAAAACCCGTCTGGCCTCGATCCGGGCCTTCGTAATGCTGGTGCTGTTCCTCGGCTTCACAACGAAGAGCACGATCCCAAGAGCAACAGCGAGCACTACGGTAAGGTAGAGAGTCAGTTTAAAGTTCATTCGTCCTCCTCAAAGCATACTATTTCATGGTGCGACACGCCGGCCACTACGATAAATCCGTCCCTCTTTCGCACGCTCTACAGCCTCTTCATCCTCATGTAGGCGAGTACGCCGAAGAAGAAAAGCATGGCCGGGATCAGAACGACGGTCAAATAAAATATCAGCTTACCCTGCACGACGGTCAAGAACATCTGCTGGCCTTTGTTGGGCCTCGACCGTATGGTCACGAGGTTCCCCTCCTCGACAAGCCAGCTTACGGTATTCATTACAAGGTCCTTGTTGAACAGCGCCGTTATATACTTGTTCGTGGCAATCTTTGAAGTACCGAACACAGCGATACGGGCGACCCTGTTTCCGAGTGTCAGCGTTCCCGCAACGGCGACGCTGATAGGGCCCTTGACATCCCCAGGACCGAACTTGGCAATCCCTTTGCTGAAGAGCTTCTTAAGATGGACGTCCGTCCAGCTCGTGTTGCTCGTTCTGGCAATCGAGAGGATGCCGGTGCCAGAATTGGCCGTTCTCTCCTTGTCGACCGATCGCACAAGGGGGAAGATCGTCGTACCCTTGAAGTTCTTCGTTATATCGCTCACCTTGCTATACTGGGTCACAACGGGCTCGACACCGAGGGCCGGGCCCTGGAACAGCCTTACGACCTGATCGAGGACAACATTGTCTCCTACAACTATCCCGTACTTCGAAAGGAACTTCGAAAGGCCTGTCCGGGTCAGTGGATCCATCATTACAAAAAGATACCCGCCGGCCTTCAGATAGTCATCGAGCAAGCCCAGCTCACTGGACAGGAACGGCTTGACGGCACCTGCGTCTACGACGAGCGTACAGGACGTCGGTATGGACGCGGCAGCCGGGAGAAGGAGCGGCGTAACGGTATAGTCCTGATCGATAAGCGCCTGTTTGAACAGGCCGTATCCCTCGACCCCCGAGGTGTCCGCCAGGTCCCGCTCTCCGTTGCCGGTTATATAGCATACATTTATGACACGGGCCGAGAGCAGCTTTATGATTGCGTTTGTTATGCCGTTCTCCGTGGACTGTTCTATCTTCACGGTCTTCGTACCGTACTGTAAGACGATGGTCCCGCTTGATGTTATACCATAGCTCTTCGCAATGGTCGGTTCCTTGTCCGGGTCGATGACCTCATAGTGTACGTGCCTGCTCAGATAGGCATACTCCGCAAGCAGGTCCCTTATTTTCATGCCCGTGCCTTCCTGAAAGAAGGCCTTGATCGTAAGCCCCTGCCGAAGCCCCCCGAGGACTTTCCGGGTCTCCTGAGAGAGCGTATACTGCCTGTTGGACGTCAGGTCCCACCTTTTATAATAGTCCGTCGACACGTAATTTATAACGGAAACTATCCCCAGGACGACCGCTACAAGCACTATGACGTTGAAGCCGTAAAAGGCCTTTTGTACGCTGAAAGCCCCCTGTATCTCCCTCCTGTACAGGACAACCCATAGAACGACGAAGAGCAGCCCGGACGACAGGAACAGTATCGCCCATGCGCTGAGCAGCGACGTTACGAGGTATATGAACATGCCCGTAACGATAAACAATACACCAGTAATCCATAACGCTATTTTCATGCTATCACCTCCATCTCTCTGATTCCAAGACCCTATGCGTAAGGAAAAGGAAGAAAAATATCCCGCTGAGATAGTACACTATGTCTCTCGTATCTATGATTCCCTTTATCATGTCCTGGAAGTGTATATCTATGAGTGAGAGATAGCTCAGGAAGGTCGACAGCCCCGGACTGACCCCATGAGACACCCATCCTATCGCCCAGAACAGGAGCAGGAGCCCGAAGGTTATGACAGCGGCGACTATCTGGTTCTCTGTAATACTCGAAGCGAACATGCCGATGGCGATCATCGTCGAGCCCATAAGAAACATGCCGAGGTATGTCGTCAGAATTATGCCTTTGTCCGGCTCCCCGTAGATTATCAGGAATATGGGGATCGATGTCGTAAAGACGAGCATGGTGACAAAGACGATGCACGCCGAGACAAACTTACCGATCAGGATGTCGGTCAACGTCACCGGGGAAGTCATGACGAGCTCCTTTGTCCCGTTCCTCTTCTCCTCAGCAAAAGACTTCATGGTAACTATCGGTATGAGCAGCAGAAGAATCACCGCAAGGTTAGCAAACATGGGCTTCACGATGTAATCGTTTATGTTCAGCGATGTGATATAGCCCTGGTACCTCATGTACTGGAGGCTTACATAGTTATAGAGCTGTATCCTGACGTAAAAGAAGTAGCCCCCCAGGAGCGTGAATATGCCCAGTATCACGTAGGCTATAGGCGACGCAAAATAAGAGACCAGCTCCTTCTTGATTATCGACCATATTTTTCTCGGGTTCATTGAATACCTCCCCTGTCATGCGAGAGCAGTTTTATATACACATCTTCAAGGCTGACGCGCTTCGACGAGAACTCGGCAACGGAATACCCTGCCTTGAACACCGCGTCCGTTATGACCTCGGGGTTCTTGAAGCCGGTGTCTATCGTAATCGTAAAACCGTCATCGTGCCTCTCCACAGCCTTTATGCCGTCTATGGACTCGATCAGCCGGACGACCCCGTCGTCCAGTCTGGTGGTAACGAGGCGGTACGTCCTCTCCCTGTAGATATCGTCCGAGAGCATATTATAGTCACCGCCTGCGAGCAGCTTGCCGTCATTGATGACAAGGACCCTGTTGCACGTAACGGTGACCTCGGGAAGCACATGGGTGCTCAGGATAATAGTGTGGTCGCTCCCGAGCTCCCTGATCAGGTTCCTTATCTCTATTATCTGCTCCGGGTCGAGCCCGACCGTCGGCTCGTCGAGTATCAGTATGGACGGGTTGCTGAGCAAGGCCTGGGCGATGCCCACCCTCTGTCTGTACCCCCTGGAGAGGTTGCCTATGATCCTGTCCTTCACCTTATCGAGGCTGATCCGCTGTATAACACGGTCTATGGCATCCTTGCTGTACCTGCCCGACAGGCCCTTGATCCCCGCCATGAACTTCAAGTATCCGAGCACCGTCATCTCCGGGTAGGCCGGAGCAAGCTCCGGGAGATAGCCGATGATGCTCCTCACCCTGACAGGCTCTTTCTTTATGTCGTACCCCTCCACCATCACCTCGCCCATGGTAGGCGACAGATAGCCTGTGATGATACGCATTGTCGTGGTCTTCCCTGCGCCGTTCGGTCCAAGGAAACCAAGCACCTCGCCCTTCTCCACCCTAAAGGAGATACTGTTCAGTACCGTCCTGTCCCCGTATTTTTTTGTTATGCCCTTCAGCTCAATCATACAATACACCCCTTTCCTGCATCATTATGGTATTTCTCACTACAAAACAAACGAAGCGACTTTAGGCCGACACGCTCATGTCACTACCGATGCGAGCGTTGCATCGGGAGAGACATCCTCGAAGCCGACCTTCACATCCAATGCGCCGTTATTCATATATATATCGAACTTCTTTGCCCTGTCCCAGTTCGAGGTCAGGGGTATCTTTATGAGCTGATCTATCGTCCTCTTCAGCAGTCTTGCCCCATACTTCTGGCTGTAGCCGTTGGCGACGATATAGTCGAGGGCATCTTCGGTCACAGTCAAATACCTGTCCTGCCTTTCCGTCTGTTTCATGATCTGGTCTATGTACTTGCGTGCGATGTCCTTTACCGTCTCATACTCCAGCGGGTTAAAGACAATCACCTCGTCTATCCTGTTAAGGAATTCCGGCGAGAATATCCTCTCTGCCTCGGCCATAACCGACTTACGAAGGGGGCCGAGTCCTTCCCTGGAGTCCTTCAGGAACCCGAGAGGCTGCATGAACTTCTTAAACTGGTCTGCGCCGAGGTTGCTCGTCATTATTATGATGGTATCGCTGAAATATATCTTCTTGCCCCTTCCGTCCGTAAGCCAGCCCTCGTCAAACACCTGGAGCAGGAGGTTATGGATAAAGCTGTTTGCCTTCTCGATCTCGTCGAGGAGGACCACCGAAGACGGGTTGTCCTTTACCATATTGGTAAGTATCCCTCCCCTCTCGGAGCCCACGATGCCCCTGGGCATGCCGATAAGCTTGTCAACGGCTATGGAGGAATCGGAATACTCCGACATATCGATCCGCACGATCTTATGCTCGTCCTCGTAAAAGAACTCGGCGAGCGCCTTGGCCAGCTCCGTTTTCCCTACGCCGGTAGGTCCCAGGAACAGGAGTACCGCATCCGGCCTGTTGTAATTTTCCTTCAGGGGCCCCTTGTTCAGCCTGATATAGTCCGTAACGCTCTTTATCGCCTCGTGCTGCCCCATGACCCTCCTGGAGAGTATGTCCTCTATATGCAGGAAGCGCTGGACGGTGTCCCTCGATACCATGTCGAGCGGTATCTGGGACTCCTGTGCGACGACCTCCTTGACCGTATCCACCGTGACGACCTCTTCATTCTTGATCTCGGTCTTGACCGATGAGGTGTCGAGCCATCCTATCACCTTGTCCGGGAGCCTCACGGACTTGTTATACCTCTGGCTCATCTCGACCGCGACATCCACGGCCTCCTGCGGTATCGTGACGGAGTACAGCTTCTCGAGCCTCGGTATCACCCCCTCGAGGATCGTCTTTGCCTCTGCAAACGACGGCTCCTTGACGTGGACGAGCCTGAACCTCCGGGCGAGCGCCTCGTCTTCCGCTATAAATTCCTTGTACTCCGTGTACGTCGTCGCCCCTATAATCTGGACCTCCCCCCTCGCGAGACTGGACTTGAATATGTTCGCGGCATCGCTCGGCACCCCCATCGCGGAGCCCGCCCCAACAAGACTGTGCGCCTCATCGACGAACAATATGATGTTCTGTCTCTCCTTCAGCTCCTTTATGATGCGCTCGATCCTGTCCTCGAACATGCCCCTGAACATCGTCCCAGCCACTATGGTGTTCATCTGCAGATTGACAATCTGTTTGTCCTCCAGCCTGTGCGGGACACGATCGGGCTCCAGCTCTATCATCCTCGCGAGGCCTTCCACTATCGCCGTCTTGCCGACACCCGCCTCACCGACAAGCATTACGGAGTTGCTCCGCTCCCTGTGCGAGAGGATCTCCATTATCTGGCCCAGTTCCTTCTCCCGCCCTATCAGGGGCGGCAGCTTGTCCAGCCTCGCGAGCTTGTTCAGGTTTGTCCCGAACTGCTTCAGGTACGGCGGTAGCTCATACTTCTTCTTGAGCTCCTTTTCTTTCTCATCGCGCTTCCTGACGAGCCTCTCTATCTCTACGATGACGGTCCTCGGATCGTATCCGAAGCCACGCAGCAACTGGACCGGGTAGCAGTGTCCCTCTTCGAACATCGCCACCAGGAGGTCCACGGGCATTATGACCTGCTTGCCCTCACGCCTTATATTCTCCAGTGCGATCTGCATGACGGTGTTTGCATCGGGGAGGAACTTAACGCCCCTCGTAACGAAATACTTGGAATTGTTCAGGTGCTCCTTCAGGAGGTCCTCGATCAACTTCCGCTCGATCCCGAGTGCATTGGTAAGGTCGTTGTAGAACTCCTTCTCGATCGTTATGAACGCGATGAACAGGTGCTCTACGCCGACATAGAACTGCTGTCGTTTTTTGGAGTCGTCGATCGCAAGATTGATTACCGCCTGAGTCCGCTCCGCAAGCCTGTCCTTATAGTTGGTTAAGTCGAACATCTGTCACCGTCTCCATCATCTATTATAGATCATTTTCTCCAATCTATCAATCCTTGCCTCTATGGGCGGGTGCGTGCTGAAGAGGGACACGATGCCTTTGCCCAGGAACGGCGATACGATGAACATATGCGCTGTCGAGGGGTTCGTCTGCATCGGTATCCTCCGGTTCCCATACTCGAGCTTCTTCAATGCCGAGATCAGGCCGTTCGGACTGCCCGTCAGCTTCGCGCTGCCTTCGTCAGCGTAAAACTCCCTCGACCGCGATATCGCGAGCTGAACGATGCTGGCCGCGATAGGGGCGAGTATGGCAAAAAAGAGCATCACGAACACATTGTTCCTGTTCCTGCTGTTGAACCCGCCGAACAGGTCCGCAAACATCGCCATCCGTGCAAGCAGGATGATGGCGCCCGCTATCGTCGCCGATATACTGCTTATAAGGATGTCCCTGTGTCCGACATGCGAAAGCTCGTGGCCGAGTACGCCCTCCATCTCTTCTTCGCTCAGGATGTCGAGCAGCCCCTGCGTTACAGCCACCGCGGCGTGCCCGGCGCTGCGGCCCGTCGCAAACGCGTTCGGCGTAGGGCTCTGTATAAGGTATACCCTCGGCATCGGAAGTCCCGCCTTTGTCGTGAGTTTCCTGACTGTAAAGAACAGCCTTGGTGCATCCGACTCCGAGAGCTCCTTTGCCCTGTACATCGCAAGGACGATCCTGTCGGAGAACCAGTAGCTGAAAAAGTTCATCGCCACAGCAATGAAAAACGCTATCAGCATACCGCTCTCCCCCCCGAGCGCCCCGCCGATCAGTACCAGCAGGCCGGTAAGTGTGCCGAGAAGCAGCACTGTCTTCAATTGGTTCATGTCTTCAAACTCCTTTCGACCGCTTTTTTCTTATGAAGAGTTTAAAGCCGCTTGTACGAGAAGTCAATACGTCTCTCCCAGCAGACTGATCAGCAGGCCGTGCAACAGGCCTTTCTGCGACAGGTAGCACCGACCTGTATTCAATGAGTCCATGATCCTTATAAGGATCATGAGCCCGGGGAGGAGGATGTCGGCCTTGTCCGCTTCAAGGCCCGTAAGGGACTTTATCTGACCGATACTCATCGCAGAAAGCTCTCCGTAGAATATCTTGAGATCTTCGATGGCAAGTCCATCCGCCGGTTTCAGCGTATTGTAGATAGTGCCTATATTGCCAGGCACGCCTATCTGTATGTCCGGCCTCAACGCCCGTATCCTCTCGAACGTGCCTTTGAAAGAGCTGTCGATAGACGAGAGTACGGCGTCAAGCTCGTCCCGCATCGGCGGATCGTGGTGCAGAAAGCCCTCTCTCAGCCGCACTGCGCCGGTCTCCACGGACAACGCCGCCCGTATGCCATCGCGATCGCCCACGGACAGCTCCGTGCTGCCACCGCCGATATCGACAACGAATGCAAGCCTGCTGCCGACATCGATGCCGTCTACGGCGCCCGTATGGATAAGCCTCGCCTCTTCCGTGCCCGATATTATCTCCACGTCGAAGCCCGTCCTTCCCCTGACAAGCTCTACGAACTGCCGGGCGTTCTTTGCAGTCCTCAGTACGCTCGTAGCTACCAGGCGCAGCATGTCGATGCGGTAGCCGTCGAGGAGCGACCGTATATCATCGAACGCCTCCAGCGTCCTCTCCATTGCGTGCTGTTTCAGCATCCCGTCGGAAAACATGCCCTGGCTCAGCCTGTTCGGGTACCTTATATACTTGGCCAGCGTGTAACGGTCTGCGCTCCCCTCCCCTATCGCAAGCCGCATGGCGTTCGTCCCCAGATCAACCACTGCTACCCGTCTCATATCGGAGATATTATCCATCACAAAGCCCGCACAGTCAAGGGCCCACGGGCCGCAAACATATCGCTCTGCCGGCCCTATCGAGGAGAGATCGATACCTTTCGTATGTAAATGACGTCGCCATTCTTCAACAATGGATCGTAAGCTATATCCTTTGTCTGTATATATCGTAAGAGGTTCTCCTGTATCACCTTATCGCGCCTCAGGATAAGGATATCGCTCAGGTCAGATACAGGCAGCGGCCCGCCTGTCAAAGTGAAGGTGTCTACCAGTCTTGCATCTTCCTTAAGGGTGAACCTTCCGGTACGTCTCGCGGCCCCGAACACGAACACCGAGATGGTCCTGTGGGGGACACTATTGATATAGACGACGTCGTCGTCTTTCAACAACGGATTACAGTCCGGGTCTTTAGTCCGCAGGTATCTCACGAGGTCTGACTTTATCAACTTATCATGCCTCATGATAAGGATATTGCTCAGGTCCGCTCCAGGCAGCCGACCTCCCGTAGCGGTGAAGGTATCTGTCAGCCTTGCGCCGTCATCCAGGGTAAAGCTCCCCGCATACTTTACGGTGCCGAAGACGTATACCTCGATGACGTGCTTCGCGGCAGGCGATACATAGCTCCTGTCTACGAACCGGGCCATAACGGGCGACTCGGTGCGTTTATCTGTGATGGCTTTCTTGCACCGATAGAGCAACCATTCCATCGAGGCCTGCCTGATCGACTCACAGTCGTTGCTCAATGCTGTGTCTCCGGCGGGCAATAGGACATAATCGTACTTCCGGAGTGCTGCCGTAACGGCCGGCCCCGTAGAGACCTCAACCGGCATCGGAAGAAGCGCGTACTGCAGCTCCGCATTAAACGTAAAGAAAGAGATGTACGACGAGCTGCTCTCCATGCCAGAAGCGGTTGTGTAATGCGCGCTCGATTTATAGAGGACAAATACGCTGGCATGCCTTATGCCTTCATTCCCGATGACAGAAGCCGCAGCGTCCGCCTGTTTCATGGCACCTTCCATTGCATTTACCATTGCCATAGGTCGGTCCGATCTCTTCAGTGTCACCAGCATGGTCGTATCCAAAACTATGTAGATCAGAGACGATAAAGACACCATGGCAATGACTGCCTTTTGCCACTGAGTGAAGAGTCCGCCCACCCGCATGCCTATCTGTCCTCTTCTCTATTCGACAAGGAGTTTTTTAACGGCGGCGTTCCACCTGGACAGGAAGCCCCTCCTCTGGGCAACGGGCATCGTCGGATTAAATCTCCTGTCCTCTTTCCAGATCTTCCTCAGTTCCTTAACGTCCCTCCATATACCTGCGTACAGGCCCGCGAGCATGGCAGCACCGAGGGATGTCGTCTCTATGTTTTGGGGCCTTACTACAGGTATACCGAGTATGTCCGCCTGAAACTGCATAAGCAGGTTGTCCTTGCTCGCGCCACCGTCCACCTTCAAAGCGCTTATCCTCTGTCCCGTATCTTCCTTCATTGCCTCCAGCAGCGTGTGTTCCTGTAAAGCTATGCCTTCGAGTATGGCCCTTGCTATATGGGCCTTTACGGTGCCCCTTGTTATGCCTGTTATTATCCCTTTTGCATCGGGCCTCCAGAACGGAGCACCGAGACCGCTCAAAGAAGGCACGAACACGACACCGCCGCTGTCGGGCACGCTGGAGGCAAGGGCCTCTATATCTTCCGATCTGCTTATTATGCCGAGACCGTCCCGTGCCCACTGCACCGCGGCACCAGATATCATTGCACTCCCCTCAAGGGCGTAGGTTACCCTGTTTTTAATCTGCCACGCAATGGTCGTCAACAGCCCGTGCCCCGACATAATGGGCCTATCCGACGTATTGAACAATACGAAGGAGCCCGTCCCATACGTCGCCTTTACCGTACCCGCTTCAAAGCATGCCTGTCCGAACAATGCGGACTGCTGATCGCCGGCAAGGGCACCGATCGGTATGTTGTCCGGGAGGAAGCCGAGTTCCCTTGTATAGCCGAATATGTCCGCCGTGGGCCTTACCTCCGGCATTATGTACCTTGGGATCCCCGTTATCTTGAGCAGATCATCGTCCCACTTTAAGCGCTTTATATTAAACAGCAGCGTCCTCGATGCATTGCTGACGTCCGTTGCATGGCTCGCTCCTCCAGTCAGATGCCACAACAGCCATGAATCGACCGTTCCAAAGGCGATCTCTCCTTTCTGCGCCTTGGTACGCAGGCCCGGGATGGTATTGATGAGCCACATGATCTTCGTTGCAGAGAAGTACGGATCGAGTACGAGGCCGGTCGCGTTCTTAAACGCCTTCTCGTAGCCTCTGTCCCTGAGCTTCTCCACTATATGGTTCGTCCGCTTGCACTGCCAGACAATGGCATTATAGACGGGTCTGCCAGTCTTCCTGTCCCAGACTATCGCTGTCTCTCTCTGGTTTGTTATGCCGATAACGGCGATCCTGTGCGGATCGATGTTCGCTTTCTGGAGAACGGCCTTTATACTGTCGAACGTCGTCCTGAGTATCGTGTCCGGGTCGTGCTCCACCCAGCCCGGTCTGGGGAATATCTGGGGGAGCTCGTAGCCCGCCGATGCGACGACATTAAGGGACGGATCTATTAAAGAGGTCTTTGTAGAAGTAGTCCCCTGATCGATAGCGAGTACGTAGTCTGTCATACCCATGCTCCTCCTTATAGTCCGTGTATGCAAACAAGCCGTAAAAATCAACAAAATGGTCGACGGGTATCTGCGCAGAAACGAACTATGCCACACCACCGCTAAGACACGGTCTGGTTCCTCCCGTTTCTTTTCGCAGCGTAGAGCTTTTCATCGGCGGCCCTTATGAACGACTCGGCATCCACGATATGCCCGCCCTCGTTGCATGCAAGCCCGACGCTTATGGTGACCTCTATACGCCTACCGCTGTATACGGCGGGGCGCTCCATCACCGCTCTCCGGATCCTTTCGCTTATGACCTTTGCATCTCCCATGGACGTCCTGTCGAATATGATCAGGAATTCTTCCCCGCCGAACCTGCCGAACCTGTCCGTAGACCTGAGGGACGTGTCGAACAGCACAGCAATGTTCTTGAGCACCGCATCGCCGGCCATATGTCCGTAGGTATCATTGACGCTCTTGAAGTGGTCGATATCGACCATCGCAATCGAGATCGGTCGTTCAAGATGCCGGGACCTGGCAATCACCGTATCGAGGAGCTTCGTTATAAAGCCCTTATTGTATGCGCCTGTCAGGCTGTCCCTTTCAGCGCCGTCTACCATGTGCTGGAAGAACGCCGTATCGTGCCTTGACAGCGCGGCGACCTTCAGCTTGTAGACCCCGACCGCGAATATATCGCCTTCGCCGAGCTCCGCTTCGGCTATGCGTCTGGCATTGACGTACGTACCGTTGCTGCTCCCGAGGTCTTTTATGAAAATCCTGCCTTCCCTGCCCAGGCTTATTACGGCATGCCTTCTTGACACGGTCGGAGAGTCCAGATTGATATCGGCGTCTTCCGACCGGCCTATGACGTTCGACTGTTTTGTAAGGTAGAAGATCCTTCCTATCTGCTCGCCCTCAATAATAATGCATGATTTGTGTCTTTCACCCTGCAATTCGTTCAGGTCTATGTTTATGAAAGAAGTCTTATCATCCGTCATATATTTTTACTAACACAAAGCGTCTAAAGTATTCAACTAAATTGTTAATAAACTGTTAGTAAGTGTCTTACAATACACGGCTTGCCCGCTTCGGATGCACATCCTCCATGTTTTGCTGAAAAGATAAGCATCCTATCTTATTGATCTGATTTATTTATTGCAGTTTATACCAAAGTGGTCTAATGAGATACTTTATTGAAGGGACAATGAGCATGATATCAGGCGCAGAGCTTTTAAATATAGCCATAAAATCAGCGAGGACTGCGGGGACCATTATAAACAAAAGGATCAACACCCCCAAGCGGGTCTCATACAAGGGCATCGTCGACCTGGTGACGGATGTGGACACGTTATGCGAAAAGACGATTATACAGGTCATAAACAGAAGATTTCCATCACACTCCATACTCGCAGAGGAATTGGGGAGCGTGCCGGGAAAAAGCGATTACAGGTGGATCATCGATCCAATCGACGGCACAACAAACTTCTATCATTCCTATCCTTTCGTCTCGGTCTCCATAGCTTTGGAGCACAAGGGCATCGTTATAGTCGGCGTTGTGTATGATCCTTTAAAAAAAGAGCTGTTTTATGCAACAAAAGGCAGGGGGGCGTTCCTGAACGATAAAAGGCTCCATGTCTCCAGCGTGAATACCATAGAGGATGCCCTCCTATCAACAGGCTTCCCCTACGATATAAGGACTTCCAGCGAAAACAACCTGGACAACTGGATAAAATTCATAAGAAGGGCACAGGCAATACGCCGGGACGGCTCCGCTGCCCTCGATCTTTGCTATGTCGCGGCCGGAAGGTTCGACGGCTTCTGGGAGATGAAGCTGAAGCCCTGGGACGTGGCGGCAGGCAGCCTCATAATCGGCGAGGCGGGCGGGACCGTGACGGATTTTCATGGGAACAAATATTCGATATACACGGACCATATAGTCGCGGCGAACCCCCACATCCATCACGTCCTGCTCGATGTACTCGCGCACAAGGATACCTGAAACAGCCTGACGGCCGTGAGGACGGTCCGGGCATCCATGGTGCCCCCGGGAAACCGCGCCGGAAACGGCTCAGAACAGCATGAACGGCGATAGCCTTTGCCTCGAAAACGGCAGCCTTTTTATCTCGTAGGGCGTCAAAACCAACTTCTTGATACCGGTGCCTGCGGGAAACAGCACGGCATCCGTAAAGAGCCATCTCTGGGCAAGCATGTCCCCTCGGTACAGTTCCACCGTTTGCGGCAGTATTACGGCCGTCTCCGTATAGTCTGCGGCCCCGACCAACAGAGGTATGCCTCCGCCGTTCCCCCGGTCTTTGATCGTTGCACTGCCCTCTATGAGCCGTGCGGTATTGAGATAATTCTTTACGACAGCGTACAGGTACGCATTGTTGTATTTTACACGGAACATCAAGGGCACAGTCTGTTCATTGTCTATGAACATCTGGTCGCTGTCGTTGCCGATAATGTATGCGGCCCTGTTGTTCGCGAGGCCATACGCGACTTTTGTCGAATCCAGTCCCATCTCATTGAATACGTTCCCTGGGGAATTCGACAGGAAAAGCCCCATCAGCAGGGCAAAGACATTGTTCCGGGAGAACATGGGCAGGGAGGTGCCCATCCTGACATTATTGACAAGCATCGTCTGCTTCGTGCCTTCATTGATAATGCTGACCACCGCCTTCGGGAACTTATAGTCCTGTCTGACGTAGCCGGAAGGAGTTATGACAACCCTGCATGGGACAGCCCTGTCGAGATAGTCGTTGCCGATATTAAAGAATGTATCGCCATTGAATACCACGGCCTTGAACCGGCCCCGGGCCTTCATAAGCTCTGCCATCTTGGATGCAGGGACTATGAAGCCCGTAAACGAGACCACAGCCAACAGGACCAATGCCGCCCTTCTCATTGAAACCCCTTCATGTACGCCAGCAGCTTGTCCTTTATCTCTGGGCGTTTCATTGCGTATGCGATGTTGGCAAACAGGAAGCCGAGCTTGTCGCCGCCGTCGTACCTGTCCCCCTCGAACTCGTATCCTATCAGGCCTTTTTCCCCCAGGAGCTCTCTCAGCCCGTCCGTGAGCTGGAGCTCCCCGCCGGCACCCGCCGGTATCCTTTCGAGTATGTCGAAGATCTCCGGAACGAGTATATACCTCCCGATGATCGCGAGAGTGGAAGGCGCCTTGTCCGGCAAAGGCTTCTCGACAACGTCATCCAGCGTGTAGACCCTCTTTCCCGTCTGTCTGCCCTTTATGATGCCGTACCGGGACGTCTCTTCCCTTGGGACCCTCTGGACCGCAATAACGGGCCTCTTGTATTCCTCATAAACGCCTGCCATCTGCAGAAGGCAGGGCATCTGCGCATCTATAATATCGTCACCGAGTATTACCGCAAACGGCTCATCGCCTATAAGGTGCTTTGCCTGCAGCACGGCGTGGCCGAGTCCGAGGGGCCTTTTCTGCCGTATCGACACGATCCTGATCATGTCCGATAGCCCCTCTATGAGCCCGAGGAGCTCGTGGTTCCCCTTCTTGCCCAGTATGTCCTCGAGCTCATAGTTGATATCGAAGTGATCCTCTATCGCCTCCTTGCCGTGGTTCACGATAAGGATTATAAGCTCTATCCCCGATGCCCTGGCCTCCTCGACTATGTACTGTATCATGGGCTTGTCCACGATGGGCAGAAGCTCCTTCGGCACGGCCTTTGTGACGGGCAAAAACCTCGTACCATACCCTCCCGCGGGTATTATGGCTTTTTTGATCTTCATCCCTGCTCCTATCAAAGAACGATTATCCACCACTATTCTCGTTATGTCAAAGTTTATGGAACGATCAAAATACTATTATGGAGTCAGAGCCGAGCACGAGCTTTGCAAGATCGTCCCGTGAGAGAAGCTCGATGGGACCGACGCCTGCAATGGCCCTCTCTGTCCTCACGATACCGGACATCGAGGTTATGAGCCCGATCGACTCGAGGAATTGCTTTTTGAAGGCACCGTCTGCGAGGGCGTCCGAAATGGAGCCGGCGCCTTCCTCCGTGATAAGCAGCGATATCTTGTGGTTGATCGTAAGGCCGAGCGCAAGCCGTATGCCATCAACCAGCCGTGCAGTGCTGCCCTCTTTTATGAGAACGGTTATATTCATGGCTCTCTGGCAAATGATACGAGCCTGTCCGAACGTGCGGCCATGACGGAAAGATCGTACAGACTGCCGAAAACAACGCCATCACGCTTCCCTGTCCCCCTCTCCTCCCCGCTCACACCGCACAGAGTAGTCTTCACGTGCTTCGACAGCTCCATGAATGACTGATCATCCAAAAGCAGGACGCCGTCGCCGTACAGGAAGAACTCGATGTCCCCCCCACAGTCGTCGTAGAGACGGCGCAGCGTGGTCAAAATCGTCTTCCCCGATACCGCGACAAGGACACACAGCCTCATCGTACCCCACAAAACTGCTCATAGTCTATGAGCTTCGTGACAGTAGGGTGCTCGCCGCACACAGGGCACGCGGGGTCCTTTCGGATCCTCATCTCTCTTACCTCCATGCGCAGTGCATCATAGACGAGCATCCTGCCGATGAGCGGCCTCCCGATGCCGAGAAAGATCTTGATCGCCTCGGTCGCCTGTATCATGCCTATGAGGCCCGGCAGTACGCCGAATACCCCCGCTTCCTGACAGCTCGGTACCATCCCGGGCGGCGGGGGCTCAGGATAGAGGCACCTGAAGCACGGTCCCTCGCCTGGAGAGAACACGGTCGCCTGCCCTTCAAACTTAAAAACGCTGCCATATACATTCCTCTTCCCGGAAAGCACGCAGGCGTCGTTTATAAGGTATCTGGCAGGGAAGGAATCGGTGCCGTCGACGATGAGGTCGTAGTCCTTGATTATGTCCATGATGTTCTCCGATGTCAGCTTGAAGCTGAATTTCTGAACGGCAACGTCGGGATTGATGGCCTTTATGGTCCTTTCCGCTGAGTCGGTCTTGGGCGTCCCTATGTCGGCCGTAGAGTGTGCTATCTGTCTCTGCAGGTTCGAGACGTCCACGACATCGAAATCGACAATACCTATATTACCGATACCGCTCGCAGCGAGGTACATGGCAATCGGCGAGCCGAGACCTCCGGCCCCTATCACCAATACCTTCGATCTGAGCAGCTTCTCCTGACCCTTGCCCCCGACCCCATCGAGTATGATGTGCCGTGCGTATCTCTCTATTTGTGAATTCGTCAGCATTACCTCTTACTCCAGCACTGTCTGTTCTATGGGCTCGACCTTTACGCCCCTTTTCGTAAACCATTTTATTACCTGTTCTATCTCTTCCGGGGGCCCTTCCAGCTCCACCCCGACAAGCCCTATGTCCCCGGACACGGACGCGGTACCGATGTTTATTACGACATCAAACTTCCTGCACGCCTCCCATATGACGGGCTTGTTGAGCAACGTCCTTTTGTACGTCAGGTACACTTTTTTTTTAACCTTTCCACTCCTGTCCGGCACACCTCCGGCTATCGCCGGTATTATCGATATCACATCTCCGTCTTTTATCGGGGTATCGAGATTTTTTTTGAACCTGACATCCTCGTCGTTGAGATAGATATTCACGAAGCGCCGTACGCCCCCCTTGTCATCCATGATCCTCTGGCCTATGCCTTTGTGGTCCTTCTCAAGGTTCTGGAGAAGCTCCCTGAGGTTGGCCCCCTCTACTGATACCTCATCCCTGCCCTGGGTGTATTTCCTCAGCGGTGTCGGTATTCTTACCGTTATTGCCATAGTTACCTCCTTATTAATCCTCGATCGTAAACGTTTCCTGTACAAAATCGGCGCCATCTTCCGAAAGCCTGAACACGCCTATGTCTCCCATCCTGCCGTTATCGACTCGTCGTCCGAGACGTCCTCTGCCCTCCCATGCGTCCTCACGGTCGGTCAATGAAGGTCGCGCAGGGTGATCAGGATGTGAATGATAGAAACCCATGATCTCCACTCTTTTTTGCCGTGCGAGCTTTTCCGCATGCACGATATCGGACGGATCGAGCAGGAACCTGTCTTCCCGTCTGTCCTGCCTTATATTCGTTCCGCGGTGTACCATCGTAATAACGCCGTCGCTCCCGAGCATGACCCCGCAGCCTTCGTGCGGATACGCCTGCTCGAGGTGGCTCCTCATGTGCTTCAAGGCATCGTCCTTTACTATCATGCTCAGTCCCAGAGCCTTGTACTGAAATAGTTCGAGCCGCCGTCCGGGAACACCGTTACGATCACGGCCTCCTCCGCACCCGATGCGACCTGCAACGCGGCCCAGAGGGCCGCCCCGGACGACTGCCCAACGAGTATGCCTTCCTCCCTCGCGAGCTGCCTGACGATATTATACGCCTCCTCGGTATTGACATGTATGACCTCGTCGTAGACGCTCTTGTCGAGTATACCCGGCACTATGGAGCTCTCTATGTGCTTCAGGCCCTCAAGGCCGTGGAAAGGGGAATCGGGCTCAACCCCTATGATCTGGATATCGGGGTTGTACTCTTTCAGCCGTTTTCCCGTACCCACAAGCGTGCCGCCGGTACCGATGCCCGCGATAAAATGCGTGAGCCTGCCACGCGTCTGTCGTATGATCTCGGGTGCCGTCGTCTCGTAGTGTGCGCGCACATTCGCAGGGTTGTTGTACTGGTCGGGCTTGAAGTATTGGTCGCTGTGCCTGTCGTACTCCATGATGCACTCCCTGTATGCGCCATCCGAGCCCTCCACGGGGTCGGTCAATACGACCTCGGCACCGAACGCGTTCATTATCTTCTTCCTTTCTTCACTCGCGTTCCTGGGGACATAGAGCTTTACGCGGTAGCCGAGCACCGCCCCTATCATTGCAAGGGCAATGCCCGTGTTGCCGGACGTCGACTCGAGTATGACCTTCGATTCCGTCAGATCCCCCGTCCTTATGCCTTCAAGTACCATACGCAGCGCAGGCCTGTCTTTTACGGACCCGCCGGGGTTGTGCTTCTCGAGCTTCGCGTATACCTCTACCTTCCCACTCTTCTGAGAGAACCTCTTCAGTCTGTAAAGAGGCGTATTGCCTATCAGCTCGAGTATGGTGCCATTGATGATATTATCGACATCTATCAGCTTCATGGTATCATCCATACTACCGTGGCCTTATTTCGACTTCGCCCTTTCTTTTTCCCTGAACACCTCGTCGAATGCATCGAGTCTGGCGGGTATCACCATCAGTTGATCGATCCTGTTGATCAATACCTCCTGCGTCTTCAGCCCGTTCCCGGTTATCAGCAATACGACGGACTCATTCCTCGGGAGCCTGCCCTCTTCCACAAGCTTCTTGGCGACACCGACGGTTACCCCCCCGGCCGTCTCGGCAAATATACCCTCCGTCTCGGAAAGCAGCTTTATGCCCTCTATGACCTCGTCGTCCGAGACGTCCTCTGCCCAGCCATGTGTCTTATTGATGGTCTCTATCGCATAGAAGCCGTCCGCGGGGTTCCCTATGGCAAGGGACTTTGCTATCGTTTTTGGTATGACAGGCTTGAAGAGCTCCTGGCGCTCCTTTACCGCTGCCGATATAGGGGAACACCCCGTCGCCTGGGCGCCATAGATCTTCGTCTCCATGCTCGATAGAAGCCCGAGCTCGTACAGCTCCCTGAACCCTTTGTATACCTTCGTCAGAAGCGATCCGCTCGCCATCGGCACGACGATATTCTGCGGTGCGTGCCAGCCGAGCTGCTCTGCCACCTCGAGTGCCAGCGTCTTCGATCCCTCCGCGTAATATGGCCTTATGTTTATATTGACAAACGCCCAGTGATACTTGCCCGCTATCTCGGAGCAAAGCCTGTTTACTTCATCGTAGTTGCCTTTTATACCCACGACATTGGCACCGTATATCTGGGTGTTCACGACCTTTGCCTGCTCGAGATTGGACGGGATAAAGACATAGCTTTTCAATCCGCACGCCGCTGCATTCGCCGCGACTGAATTCGCGAGGTTGCCCGTCGATGCACACGCCACCGTGTCAAATCCGAGCTCCTTCGCCTTCGAGATCGCCACAGAGACGACCCTGTCCTTAAAAGAGAAGGTCGGATGGTTCACGGTATCATTCTTTATATACAGCTCTTTTATGCCGAGCGTCTTCGCAAGGTTCTGGGCCCTGACCAGGGGCGTGAAGCCGGAATCGATACCAACCGCCGGCTCTCCATCTATCGGCAAAAGCTCTTTATACCTCCACATGCCCTTTCCCCTCTGGGCAATCACATCTCTGGATATGGATTTCTTTATCTTTTCGTAATCATATACTACCTCAAGCGGACCGAAGCACAGCTCGCACACATGCAGAGCCTGCTTTGGATAAAGCTCTCCACACTCCCTGCATCTCAGACCTTTTACGAAACTCATACATCCTCCATTCATCAATCATTAGTAGTATACTCAACTATAGGTATACATTTTTATTTTTGTAGTCAAGTTATTGCTTAAAAGCAATTTATTTAACACAAGGGAAGGCATTATCGTCGCAAACTCTTTCCTTTTTATGCTTTGAATACTATGATTCCTTTCAGGAGAGGAACCAGGGATTGCATACATGAGAGGTATACTCATAACAGGTACGGACACCGGGGTTGGTAAAACGTATACCGCGCTCCGCATAATCAATACGGCACGGGCGGCCGGACTCGGTGTGGCTGCAATGAAGCCTTTCGAGACAGGCTGCGGTTCGAGAGACAGCAGGCTCGTCCCCCGTGACGCAGTGAAGCTCATGAAGGCATGCGGTATGAACGACATCGATACAGTGAACCCATACAGGTTCAAGACGCCCGCTGCCCCTTACGTCGCAGCAAGGATCGAGGACAGAGGTATAGACGTTAAAAAGGTCGTCACTCTCTACGGCCGACTTCACAGGAGCTACGACCTCGTGGTGGTAGAGGGGGCCGGTGGCCTGCTCGTACCGATCGAAAGGCACCTGTCGTACGCAGACCTTGCCCGGGAGCTTTCCCTGGAGGTCCTTGTCGTATCCGCAAACAGGCTCGGGGCGATAAACCATACGATGCTCACCGTAGACTGCACGGAGGCACATGGGCTGAGCCTGCTGGGCGTCGTGCTCAATAGCATGGACAAAAAGGACGATACCGCGAAAAGGACAAATGCATCCGTATTGTCGCTCCTGCTCGGCAAAAAGTTCCTCGGCGAGACAGGCTGTAACAGCGGCCGCAGCAATAGGGCTCTCTACAAAAAAATAATAGGACTTGCCCTCCAACGGCCTGCGGGCCGCCCCCGTCGGGATGCCCGACCTTTCTAACGGAGTCTACTTCTTATCAAACCGATAAAAGCCTTCCCATGCGGCCGTGCCCCTATCGGCAGCGTCGAGCAATGCGCATCTGTCCGCTAAGAGCCCTGCGGGCGGCCAGCTTTCCGCGAGTCCGGAGAACAATGCCTGTGCATCCCGGAACCCGCCTTCTATATAAAGCGCCAGCGCCTTCTCATACATCGATGTAAACTTACCTCCGTCTTTTATGCTGTCCGGCAGCGCCGTGTACAGGGAGACGGGCCTGTCCGAACCCTGTGGAACAACCCGGTCCAGCCGGAACAAAATCCCCTTCGAAGGCAGCCGGTCGTACGTGTGTCCCGACACAATAAGGTCCGTGCCGTAGTATTTGTTCAGGCCTTCGAGCCTCGATGCGATATTGACGTTGTCCCCTATGGCAGTATAGTCGAACAGCATCGCAGACCCCATATTGCCGACAATGGCCTCACCGCTATTGATACCTATCCCTATGGATATCCGGGGCAGCCCAAGGTCGTTCAGCCTTTTGTTTACACCGCTCAACGCCCTGCGCATCTCCATGCCGCACGATACGGCCTTCCCCGCATGGTCCGCGGCCGACAGCGGCGTACCGAACAGCGCCATTATCGCGTCTCCTATATACTTGTCGAGCATGCCGCTATTGTCAAAAACGACCTGCGTCATCCGCGTCATGTACTCGTGCAGCAACAGCGCTACCTGCTCCGGTCTGAGGGACGCAGAAAGCCCGGTGAAGCCCCTTATGTCCGAGAACAGGATGGAGATATCCTTCTTCTCGCCCCCCCATTTCAGCGATTCCGGGTCCTTCGTAATCTCCCGTACGACAGCCGGACTCACATAGTGGCTGAACGCCTTCCTGACCTCCCGTCCCTTTTTCTCTTCCACCGCGTACTTGTAAGAAGACAGGACCACGCCGAACAGCACGATGGACGAAACGGGGTACACCATATTGAGGATCGTGGAAGCAAAGGAGAGCAGGAGAAACGCCGTGGAGACAAAGCCCAGCACCGATACGGCGAGCGCGACCAGGAATAACGGTGACGAGATCCTGTCCATACCTACGATTAAAGCGACCGCGATGACGAGTATCATCAGGGCATTGACAAGCGGGTTCTCCGAGAGATCGGTCAGGAACCGCCTGCTTATCAATTGTTCGATGGCAGCGGCATGGATGAATACGCCCGGCAGCGTATCGTTTACCGGGGTAACCCTCAGGTCGTACAGTCCCGGGGCCGTCGCCCCGATGATCACGACCTTATTCGAGACCAACCCATGATCGAACCTGTTTTTCAGCACATCAACCGCAGACAGCGTCGGGACGGCATGCCCCCCGGAGGGATAGTTGATAAGCATCCTCCCGTAATTGTCCGCAGGGACCCTGACAGCCCTGCCGGACGATGGGAGCAGCTTTATAGACGCTATACCGGCGCTGTCCTCCGTAACAAGGGGCTGCATGCCCGAATAGAGCGAGGCGAGCGCCAATCCCAGGGACGGGAAGGTCATACCATGAGCGATCTGGACAAGCGTATAGTTCCTTACGACGCCGTCCGGGTCCGGAAACATATTGAAAAAGCCCTTGTAAATGGTCGCGGAGCCAATCACGGGGACATCGACGACCGGGAAGTAGGCCTGCGGTATGCCCGGCACACCTATTTTTATCACAGGCAGCGTGCTGGAGGATATCTGCGAGAAAGCGAATGATGTGTCCGTCACACTCAGCCCCATGGGCAACTGCCTTCTGGACATGTAGAAGAAATATCCGAGTACGACATTTACCGCCTTTGATATGGAACCGGCAAGCACGGCATCGGAATCGGGCAGGCTGGACAATGTCCGCTGTACGTCCTCCCTTACGCTGTCCGCGCCGGCGATTGGAGCAAGCTCCCGTGCGATGTGCGTCAGCAGACGTCGTGCCCTGTCGTGCTGCTGCTCCGAAAAAACGACGTCCAGTCCTATCGCAGAAGGGCGGGCCGATCTGAGATTGTCCACAAGGGCTGCGAACGTCGCCCTGTCCCATGGCCACCTGCCTATCTGCTCAAGGCTCTTTTCGTCTATCGCGACGACGGTGACAGTGGAGCCGGGTCTTCCGGAGACCCTGTGGGCCATCATAAAATCGGTAAGCTTGAGGTTTATGGATATGAGCGGATACGGATTGACAAATATGAGGACCAAGGACAAAAAGGCTGTTACGCCGGTAACGAGGTAATATGTATATCTTTTCTCCATTGTTCGTAGGGCCCTTCTTTCAATAGGGGGGATGATAGTATGTATCTGATGAAAAGGGAAGGACTTTCTCCCAAAGCCCCTTCCCCATGGCCCATGGGAGAAGAGCCATAAAGGCAAACATTCATTTAAAACTTTGTTGACATTTCAATCAAGAGACCTTTATACCTTCTATCATAAAGGAGGCACTATGGTTTCTTTTGAATTAAGCGAAGAACAAAAGCTGCTGCGCGATACGTGCAGGGACTTCGCCCTCACGGCCATGCGGAAATATGACAGACAGTCCGACGAGTCCGGAGAGATACCCTCCGATATCGTAAAGCAGGGACACGAGCTCGGACTGACGACAGGGTATATCCCGGAAACCTACGGCGGCCCTGGTGGCGAGCTCTCGGCACTCAACGGCGTGATCATCCTCGAAGAGCTCGCGTACGGCAACCTCTCGATGGCGCTGAACATCCTGGCACCCTCGTTAGTCAACATCCCCCTTGTGCTCTACGGCACGGAGGACCAGAAGAAAAAATACTTCGGCATGAACAAGCCCGACCAGTTCCATGGCTTTACCGCGGCGCTCGCGGAACCCGCGGTAAAATTCGATCCCGAGGCATTGAGGACGGCGGCGGCCGATGAGATAGACGACTTCGTACTGAACGGAGAAAAGGCCTTCGTTGCGATTGCCGACTCCGCGCTCGCTACGATCGTCTTTGCAAGAAAAGGCAGCGGCGAAGGGCTCGCGGGCATCGACGGATTCATAGTCCCATCCGGGGGCTTTACGGTCAAGGAGCGGGAGAAGAACCAGGGTCTCAGGGCCCTCAAGCAATTCACGATATCCCTCGAAGGCACGAGGGTGCCGCGCAGCGACGTGCTCAGGCTGTCGGGCGGGTTTGCGGGACTGCTCGCACGCGCAAGGACCGCATCGATAGCACTTACGACGGGTGTGTGCAGGGCCGCGTACGAATACGCCCTCGCATACGCAAAGGAGCGTATAGCGTTCGGCGAGCCCATAGCATCGAGACAGTCCGTGGCGTTCACCCTTGCCGAGATGGCCATGGAGGTCGACGCGATGCGGCTCATGGCATGGAGGTCCGCGTGGATGATCGACAAGGGGATAGACGCGTACAAGGACGCATCCATGGGCAAGAGGTACGCAGCAGATGCGGCCATGTTCGTAACGAGGAATGCCACACAGGTCCTCGGCGGACACGGCTTTACAAGGGACCACCCGGTCGAGATGTGGTACAGAGACGCACGGTCGTTTGCTGTATCGGAATTTATGGCGATTGTATAAGGAGGCTTCCATGGTAGATTTCGAACTTACCCCGATAATGAAAATGGCAAGAGAGTTTACGCACAACTATGCGCGCGATGTGATGAGGCCCATTTCACGCAAATACGATGAAGAGGAGCACGTGGCGCCTACGGAATTCATCCAGAAGACGCACGAGATGTTCACCTCCCTCGGGTTCAGCTTCTCCACGACAAAGGCAGGCGGGGGAAGCAAAGAAGACGACGCAGAGAGCAAGGGAAAGCACGATAGGCCGAAAATGGAGATGAACCTACTCGGCGCCATCGCGACCGAAGAGCTTGCGTGGGGATGTCCCGGCCTCACGCTGAGGATCCCCGGTCCCGGACTGGGAGGTGCCGCAATAATGGCTGCCGCTACCCCCGAGCAAAAGAAAAGGTTCATGAAAATACTCAACGGCCCGAAGCCGAGCTACGGGGCGATGGCCCTGACAGAGCCTGGCTTCGGCTCGGACGCATCCGCGGTCAGCACCACAGCGGTCAAAGACGGCGATTACTATATACTGAACGGGACCAAGATTTTCGTCACGGGCGGAGAAATGGCCGACCTCTACGTCGTCTGGGCGACGCTCGGCAAGGACATGGGGAGGTCCGGCATAAAGGCGTTCGTCGTAGAGAAAGGCAACCCCGGCATCAAAATGACAAGGCTGGAACACAAGCTCGGCATAAGGGCCTCTGACACCGCGGAAGTCGTGCTCGAGGACTGCCGCGTGCACAAGGACAACCTGCTCGGCGGCGAGAAAAAAGAAGAAAAGGGATTCAAGGGCGCAATGCAGACGTTCGATGCGACGAGGCCCATCGTAGCGGCGATGGCGACGGGCATAGCGAGGGCATCGTACGACTATCTCTACGAAGACCTCGTCGTGAAGGGCGGCCTCGAGATAAACTATGGGAAGGCCATCCATAAAAGAGGGTACGTAGAAACCGTGTTCGAGGACATGGAGGCGAAGATCAATGCGGCAAGACTGCTTACATGGAAGGCCGCATGGATGCTCGACCACGGACTGCCCAACCTCAAGGAGGCATCAATGGCAAAGGCGAAGGCGGGCACGGTCGTCGACGAGGTAACACAAAAGGCGATAGAGCTTTACGGACCAGAGGGCTACTCGAGGAGACACCTGCTCGAGAAATGGATGAGGGACGCAAAGGTGTACGACGTGTTCGAGGGCACAGGGCAGATCCAGAGGCTCGTCATCGCACGGGCGATCCTCGATTACACGAGAAAAGAGTTGAAATAGGAGCTTATTATGTCAGCGACATACAATGACTGGGACAGGCTCGATGAGCTGTCCAGGGACCTCGAGAGGGCGAGGACATCCCTCTCTGAAGAACTCGATGCGATCGACTGGTACCAACAGAGGATAGCCGCATCGAAAGACCCGGAGCTGAGACACCTGCTCAAGCACAACATGGACGAGGAAAAAGAGCATGCAGCGATGCTCATAGAGTGGATAAGGAAGCACGACCCGGAACAGGACAGGGCGTTCAAGGAGCACGATTGAGCCCTTTCTTCAGGCTCTCCATATAGCTCTCGAGGATAAAGGTCGCCGCGAGCATATCGACCACGCTCCTCTTCTTCTTTCTCTTGACGTTCGCGCTGTGGAGGACCTCCTCTGCCTGGACCGTGGTGTACCGCTCGTCCCACTCGCTTACGGGTAGGGGGACGTACTGCCTCAGCATGGATATGAACTCCTCGACCTCTTTCGCCTTGCTCCCCTTCTCGCCGCTGAGCAGATACGGCATGCCCACGACGATCTCTTCTACGTGGCGGGACGTTATCACGTCCTTTATCTTCGCCATGTCGTTCTCCATGGACGTCCTCTTAAAGCTGCAGACGCCCTGGGCGGTTATGCCGAGCGCATCGTTCACCGCCAGTCCCATCCTTACATCGCCGTAATCAATCGCAAGTATACGTTTCATGGTTCCTCATCGTGCATTCGTCGCACTCGTTCCATACTTTCTACCGCAGGGGCGGTCCACGGGCCGTCCCTACCTTATAGCACACCACTTTAAAGTCAAGCATCCATGCTTATACTAAGGTTCATGACCGAACAGGAACTATGGAAAATGGTAGAGGCCGATCCTTCCAATGAGGCGCTGCATCAGCAGTACGTGAATGCGTGTGTAAAGCACGATCTTGAAAAGGAAGCCCTGCAGCGCTACCGGCAGATCCAGGGTACGTATCCAGCACTCTCCGCAAAATTCACAAAACAATTGACAACGGTGCTGCAGTTCAAGTTCATGCCCGTACACAGCGACATAGAAGAGTTGAAACCGAAAAAGAATCTCCTGTTACGATTATTCGGTTTCGAGTACTCCATTCTAATCACAGGCGTATTGTCCCTTGCCTATGGCCTGATAGCAAAATCGCCTTCCCAGACATGGATAGGGCTTGTGATTATTGTCGGGTTCATGGGCTACAAATATCTCAGGGTAAAGCGGGTAAGGCGTTAGGCAGAGAGAAATCGTGCATTTTTTGCACGACATGACATCTTTTCATACATTACAATAATACTCTTAAGAGACACCACTTTTAACACATTGTAATTTCTTGTAGATTTTTCTAAACGATAGTGGTATGGTTGTTGCTAAAGTTAGAGACGGAGGTTTCTATGAATAAGGGGTTTACTCTCGTAGAGTTGATGGTTGTCATTGCAATCATAGGCATTATAGCCATCATAGCAACTCCGAACCTCAAGAGCTGGTACTGGGGCTTTCAAACAAGGGGGGAGTGCGATGATATAACGAACGCGCTTGTCAGCGCAAGGATGAACGCGATAAGGAACGGCAATGACGTCGTGGTCGCTTTTTATACAAACAACAACTGTCCCGGCAATGTAGCGGGCGTCAGCACAAACGAGGCGGGCACAAGCTGCTATTTTATCGTCAATGATGCGAACAACGACTGCCAGACACTTACGGACGTGCCAGGCTGCTTCCATGCGGGAGAGCTCAATGGCGCAGTCAATACCCTCCCCTCGAGTATCGTATTCCCAGCGTCCATGGTGCCGAACTCCGCTTCCGGATTCAGTGTCCCCCCCACGTACTGCGTCGTTACGGGCCTCAACGTCCAGCCGTGCGTGATCGCAAGCTCGTGCACATTCTGTACGAGCAATGTCGGTGCAGTGGCTTTCCAGCCAAACGGCTCCTCGTTTTTCCTGGGAGGCACCGCGGCCACTCTGGGCGGGAGTGTCACCATCATACCGGGAGAGGATGCATCGAACAACGACAGCTCGCGGGAATGTGCGATAGGTATCGTAAGCCTGACGGGCGCAGTGAAGGAGTTTTTCTGATGGAGGCATTGTCCATGAATAAAGAAAACGGCTTTACCTTATTAGAGGTCCTTGTCTCTATTGTCCTGTTTACAATCGGTGTGCTCGGTATGATGGGGCTGCAGGTGCTTGCAACAAGGGGTGCGGTCATCGGCAACAACAATACGATCGGGAATTACCTTGCCCAGTCCCTCGCCGGCGAGCTACAGGGCCTGCCGTTTACTGCCCAGGCATTGTCTTCCGGCAGCCACGGATACGGGAACAGCAATGATGCATGCCTGTTTTGCGCCGATTGCATGGCCTCCGTAGACACACAGGGCTCCTGTAATACCGGAGGGAACAACATATATCAGGTAAGCTGGGTCGTGACCCCCATAATGCCCTTCGGGAGCACGACGCAAAACCTGTTAAGCATAGCCATAAAAATAAGCTGGGCCAACGGGAGCTTTACCTATACTGTGCCAGCGGCACACTATTGAGAAGGAGCTTGGTATGATAAAGGAACAAAAAAGGTTTACCCCGTTCCATCTGGGAAATGAAGTCGTTAGACTATGGATACGTGGCAGATTGAACAATCAACTAACAAAAAGCCTCTATTCCAAGGGAAAGGAGGTAACTGGGTTTACACTCGTAGAGCTGACGGTCTCCCTGGTCCTGGCGTCCCTGATGATGATAGCATTGACGGGCATGTTCATACTCCAGAGCAAGGCATATACGACCACGCGCATGTCCACGGAGCTCCAGGACAATGCGAGAACGGCGATGGACACCATCGATATGATGATCTCGAATGCGGGATTCGGCGTGGTAAAGGGCGATACACAGCCCGTGTATAACAACCCGAGCGGCATCCAGCCCTTCGACTCGGCGGCGTTCTGCTTTTATACACCAAACGCGTCATCTTCCTACCTGTGCAACTATGCCAACCCATCGCAGGGCGACTCGTATACCACAGCGACCATGGACGGGACCCAGTGCGCCAAAAACAACTGGAACACTACCTGTCCGCCTTACGGTACCGACAGCCTCACCTTTGCATACAGGGATCCAGAGTATCTCGGTATCAACCTTACGGTAAACCCGGGTACGCCGCCGTCGATCGGCTTCGATGATACCTACCCTTATTTCAGCGTAGGGGTCAACGACGTGGGCTTCCTTGTCGATCCCAACCACGTGGAGTCCGCACTGGTCACCCTGAACGGTACCGGGGTGGCCGGGCCAGGACACATAGACCTCCCGGCGAATCAAAATCAAAGCTTCTTCAATGAGCTGGATGTGCTCCAGAACGCTTCCAAGGCATCTCTTTTCAACGGAGGGTTCTATCAAAGGGTCGATGTCGCCCACGTCTATGTGGATTATTCCGACGCAAATCATCCTGTCCTGATGATGCAGACGAACGGCGGCGCCCCGGTACCGCTCGCGGACGATATAGAGGACTTTCAGGTGCAGTTTATAATGGACGACAGCAATCTTACGACAGGCTACAACCTCATGGGCTCTTACAGCAATACATATACGACCCTATACTCGATCTTCCCGTCGTTCAGCGATCAGTATTATGATCCTGTGCCCATAAGCCCTTCCCCGCCCGAGCACCAGAACCCGTTGAACATCGATGCTGTCATGATTACCATCGTGGCGCGCTCGGATGTGCCGTCGCCCACGGTGGCAGTGCCGCCCGCCGCGTGGGTCGCCGATCACAATACGGCCGAAAGCGGTATACCATATCCGCCATCGACGCTCGGTCCACTGGCAAATTACCAGAGGCAGACATATCAGCGCATCATACAACTGCCGGACATAAGGACGGCGAGCCAGTTGTTCGACAATAGGGGATTATAAGGAGGCAGTATGAATATAAATGAAGAAAACGGCTATGTTTTGCTCATAACACTGCTGATGCTTGTGGCATTGACGGTCGCAGGCATGGGAGCAATGATGGTGTCTACATCGGACATACAGTTGTCCGGCAATCAAAGGACGCAATTCTCGGCAAAAAGGGCGTCCCTGGCCGGCGTGAATACGGGCATGGCCCAGCTATGCAGCAATTTCCCCGGTATAACCAATACCACCGTTACCAATGTCCTCAATACGCCGACGTCTTCGCCCCAGGCCGGGTTCTATGGCGGGCAGTACACCACGTCGATGCCGACAGTCAATGCCGGCAGTACCTATAATATGATGTACGGCTCGTTCCCATTCTTGCAGAACAGCTTCCCGAAGCCGATAACGCCCCTGGGCGGCGGTATGGGCTCAGCCATAAATTCATTCCCCTCGGGCAGCAGCATCGGCGGCGGGTTCTATGCAATCGGTCCTTCGATAGGCATCACGTTAGGCAACAATACCAAGATGGAATGCGAGCAGGTCGTTTACTACGGCCTGCCGTAAGAAGGAGATCACTATGAACACTAATAAACTTATAAAATACCTCGTAATGGCCGCTATGCTGATGCTTATGGTTGACTCCATGCCACGCAAAGGCATCGGGGACGATACCGACATATTCCTCAACCCTGTTTCGAGTGCTCCGCCGCCGTCTGTGATGATCTTGATGGATGAGTCAGGGTCCATGTATGATCTGCCGTGTGCGGTGCCTGATTGCCAGGAAGACTGCGGGCTTGCTCAGCTTGCATCGCCGAACAATACAAACTTTTTCATAACTATGGGATATAATCCAAATACGACGTATCCTGTTTTTGATCCATGCGTTAACGGATCAAGCTGCGGCAACACCAATTATAGCGGTCAACCCGGGGCGTTTTATCCGGGCGATGCTTATTACGAATATGGTTGTCAAGCATGGGGTGATTTAGGAAGCATATCATCTGCGTGCAATACTTATACCTACAACCCTGCCAATTGCATAAACGGGATCACGAATTACGGCTACTATTATTCTTCTTCCAATGGTGTAGTCTTTTATTCCGGTAACCTTCTTAACTTTTACCCTCCGAAGTATGTTGTTTTGAGAAAGGCTATAGCGGACGTCATAACTTACAATGCACACAGCCTGCTGCCGCAGGGAAAAGAGGTAAGGATAGGGCTTGCGGATTTTAATTCAGGCACAGGTGCACATATACTTAAAGCTCTACAGCCGCCGTGCTCCCAACTCGGCAATGCAAACCCGCAGGACTATGACTTCAAGGGAAAATTCTACAATAGTTTATACGGGAGTAGCAGCAGCTACTCATCAGATATACCGACGAGTACACCTCTCGCGGATGCCTTGCTCGATGTCGGCTCCTACTTTGCGAATAACAATACCTACTTTTGTCAGCTTATAAATAGGTGCTACACAAGCACACCGAATTCATGCTGTCCCAATGGATGTAGCTGCTCAATGGGATTTTTAAACCCCCCGGGCTCGCAGGGATCAGGGTCCGACTCATGGTGCGGGACATACAATAGTAACTGGCAATGCGAGAAGATGTTTACGATTGTCGTTACAGACGGATTGGCGAATTATGACAGGTATATAGAAAACGGTCCGTCTTCTCTTCGGAATTTTCCGCCGAGCAACAACATTTGTTCATCGCCCGGTAATGATTGTGAATGTACCAGCTATCAACATGAGAACAGTTGGTCTGGCCCTTACTATACTGACCCTTGCTTTACAGACGAGATCGCAAGCTTTTTGCATAACAACACCATCCGTTCCGATGCAATATGTCCCTATACTAATGGGGGGCCATCTATTGACACCTATACAATAGGGTTTTACGGCAGTAGTATATCCGGAAGCGGAGCAAATTGTTCCGGCACGCCTATTTACCATACAAGCACAAACAACTGTCAACTGCCTTTTGATGTCCTTCAAAATGCAGCAATGAATGGGGATGGTTTATTTATACCTGCAACTAATTATCAGCAAATCGAGAATGCCTTCGTGAAGGCACTCTCGAACATCGTTCAGAAGAACCATACCTACGGCACCCCGAGCCTGCCGCAGCTTATAACATCCGGCGCATCCAATACAGGAACAACTACAATAACCGGATTCAAGGCCTATGTCGCTTCATTTGTTCCAAGGGACAAGAACTTCTGGTATGGGGACTTAAGAGAATATACGGGTACATCTTCTACGACGGGTACGATTACGTTGTACGATAAGACGGGTGCACCGTTCTCGGGATACTCATCCACATCAACCGCGTGCAGCTTCTCTTCAACCGTTCCGCCTCCAATATGGGACGCAGCAGAGGACCTTACGATCAGCACACTATCCGTATGCAATACAGTTCCAGCAGCAGAAGATCCGCCCTGCTATCTTGCACCGCAGGTGCGTAATATCTACACGGTAACGCCTGCCTCGTCCCAGTTGATCTCGGCTACTACAAACGGAGCCACAACATGGTATTCGGCCGCCAATCCGGACCTGCCCCTCGGTGCGACACAGGCGCTTACGACAAGCAACGCCTTATTGCTGCCCATCGATTTCGATGTCGCGGACACCGCAACAATGGACAACATCATCGACTATGTAAGAGGACTAAAGGCAGACGGAAAACACGTGCTTGGAGACATCTTCCATTCGGACCCATTGCTTGTATCTCCGCTCACCATTCCCGGTGTCTTTGATCCGTTCGACTATAACGAAGAATATAAAACATCTCTGGACGAGCAGGGCTATCTGAATGCGACCTATAATGTGCCCCAGATTGTGATCGCAGGCGCTGACGACGGCATGATCCACGCCTTCGATGCCGGGAATTATATACCCGGTACCGCCACATTCAACGGCCTGGGCAATTACCAGTTCGGGAGCGCACAGTTCGACTACGGTACCGGGCAGGAGGTCTGGGCCTTCGTGCCTTACGACCTGCTGCCGAAGCTCCAGTACATGCAAAACCCGGCGCTTGTACCGACGACGACGACAGGCGAGTACTGGACAACGGCGGGCATCTATACGACGATATCGACCAGCCATGTTTACTACGTGGATGCGTCCGCCTATGTAAGGAATGCATACCTGCCGGGGATCGACAACGGTCTCGGGTTGTCCGGGAATGCCGCGTACTGGCATACCGTCATGATCATCGGCGAAAGGCTCGGCGGCACGTACTATATCTGCCTCGACATAACGAACACCCTGCATCCGAGGTTCATGTGGGAGTTCACGACAAAGGACATGGGCTTTACGTTCGCAGAGGCCGCGCCGAACGCTGCGCCGGTAGGGCCCGTATGGCTCAACTACGACCCGTCAACCTCCGCGTCTTTGCCCTCCCCTCAGCCAAGATGGGTCGTTATGCTCAGCGGTGGGTGGGACCCGGGTGTGACGTCGAACAGGGGCAGGGCATTCTATGTGGTCGATATCGCGACAGGCAAGCTGGTATGGAAGTTCGATCAGACAAATGATTCCGCTATGACATACCCGACACCCGCAAGCGTGGCGGACATCGCCCAATTCAACCAGGGGTCAGCCCATGGATGGTGGATGGAATCGTTTTTACCGGACCTCGGGGGACAGTTGTGGCAGTTCTCATACCTGCCGAGGGGAACGGCAGCAGGCATGGGAGGGACAGGCTTCTGGGCAGGCGACCTCGATGCGGGCACGGACCTTGTAAAGACCTGTATCGACCCCACAACCGATAAAAATTGTTTCTGGGGCGAACGCGTATTCGCCGCGCAAAACCCTCCGCCCGTCCAGAGCCAGGCCCAGCAGTTCTATTTTATACCAAGCGGGTCATGGGACCCATGTAACAACCTGTGGATCGGGCTTGGCGCCGGAGACAGGGACGATCCTTTAAGCTGCACGCCTGTAAACTATCTGTATGACTTCGTGCAGGTCAATCCATACACACCTTTGAGCTCGGTCTTAACGGCCTCCAATCTATCGCCGCTTTCCGGGACCACCGGGTTCGATGCGGCCAATTGCGGCTTCCAGCCGAATTCCCCGTTAATCGGATGGGACATTGCCCTGACCTCATTTACAGGCACAGGCAGCGGCGCCAAGAGCATAAGTGTGGCATACCAGACAGGGGACGTCCAATACGCGGGCATCTTTACGCCGGATCCAAATGCATGTATAGGCGGGACGACACTATCGTTTAGCTGTAACGCGCTTGGCGGGTCAGGTCAATTGATAGCAATGGCCATGCAGCCGATCGAAGGGACGAATATAAAGGCGGGACAACTGCTGTACAATATTCCAACGGACTCTGGCATACCCTCGGCACCGATATTGGTAACGAGCATACATGCCGGCGGCGGATCGCAGACAACCACGACCAACACGCCGCCCAACCCTTATACCATACCTATCTGCGGCGGCGGGGTTGGGACAGGAGAGGGCAGTACACAGTTGATCGTTGCGAACTCGGAGGGCGCTGTGTCGAATCTTAAGACCATAGCGACATACAACCATCTGATGTTCCCGTATGCACAGCTCTGTATTCCGCAAAACGTCGAGGAGCAATTGAATAGTTCACAGAACCAATGGAGCTATCACCGCGCACTCTACCATTGATACGGGCCTTTCCATAATTTCAGACGAAGGTGATTGTATACAGCAGCTTCCCGAGCATACAAAAAGGGCACATTGACTTGATATTTTGTGTGAATCCTTCTTATGCTATGAGCCAGGCGTATGAGAATAAGAGAGGGGGCAGGCATTACGGCCGGGCGCTTCGGGGTCGGACGTCTTTTGCACATCTTTTTCCCGCCCGCCTGCCTTGTGTGCGGGAAAGAGACGGAGCAGCCGGGCATCTGCGACGACTGTAAAGGCCGCCTTACCTATATAAGGCCGCCGTTCTGCACGAAGTGCGGCAGGCCCTTTGCATCCGACAGCGGCATATCTCACATCTGCCATGACTGCATAAAGGGCAGGAACAGGTTCGTTGCAGCACGGGCCGTGTTCGAGTACAGCGGGGACATCGTAAGGCTCATCCAGAGGTTCAAGTTCGGTGACAGGGTAGACCTCTCCTCCTATCTTTCGGACGAGCTGCTCGGACTGTACGACGCACACCTCTCGTCAAAGGGCATCGCGGCCATCATCCCGGTCCCGCTGTCCGTACGCAGGCTGAAGCACAGGTCGTACAACCAGACCCGGCTGCTTGCCGCCGGTCTGTCCGGGAAGCTGTCGGTCCCCATGTATCAGGACGTGCTCGAGAAGATAAAGGAGACGCCGCCGCAGTCGCGGTTGAGTGCGAAAGAGAGGCACGAGAACGTCAAGCACGCGTACAGGGCCGCGGACAGACACGCGCTCAGAGGCAGGCCGGTACTGCTCGTCGACGACGTCATCACGACCGGCGCAACGGTCAACGCATGCGTGTCCGCCCTGAGAAAGGCAGGCATACGGCGGGTGTACGTGCTTGCACTCGCACTGAGGGTATAATTTGCAGCTCATGGCTATCTCGCTTGTGCCATTCAGCGTTCTTGTTACCATTGAAGGTCTCAGCTTGTATGCTGGAGGCTATCTAAAGTGAGTGTTTTTACCCACTCAGTTGGGAAAAGAGCCCAGAAAAAAATAACGGCTCTTATCCCAAAAGTGATCATGGGACTGATAGAACAAAAAGAAAGAGTGTTCGACACTGCGAAGGGAAACACATCCGGACTGCCTGCAATGCTTCCGTGGTACTCTGCGT
>JAMCVD010000105.1 GCA_023381995.1 Deltaproteobacteria bacterium | reverse complement strand
CGCCCCCAAGATACCGTGGAGTGGAAAGTCCAGCGCCGTTTGCGTTTGTCGCCATCTTATACGGCGTGGGCGTCACATCGAAGTCCTGCACCGCCCCTGTAACATGGTTTGTGAATCCGCCGAAGATGTACTGGTAATTGTTCGAGTCCTCCAGGAAGAAAGGACCTGCGATCAGGTATGTCTGTGCAATCGTGTTAGTGTCCTTCTGTACGTTCGTAAAAGGCTCAAGGCTGCCGTCACCCTGGATGCGGGACACTTCTATTTTGCTTACAACCGTACCATTGTAACCGCCCGCCACATAGAGATAGTCAGAATTGTCCGTTATCGCAAGAGGGAGGTTTCCTTTATCGGATGCCTGTATCCCGAGTTCGCACCTTGGCGCAAGAAGAGACGAAGTCGTTGAGACAGATCCGATACCCCCGCCTGCGGGCTGAGATCCCGGGACCGGTGTGTACGTGCCGTTGTCTGTGAAGGCCGGACCGGTCGTGCCGGCAAGGTACTCAAGCCCTGAGCCGCTGTCCCTGTATACGTTGTAAAACGAAGCGCCAGGCACGGCCTGCCAGGCAAGCTGGATACCGCCTGCTGTTACGCTGGTAACCAATGTCCCTGCATAAGCAAGTTCGCCGTCGGCAACGATGGCCGTGACTGCGTAGGTGTAGGTCGAGGCTGCGAGGCTGCCGGCTACTGAAATTGCCGAGGTTATCGGGGATGCCGAAAGCTGCATGTAATCAACAGTACCGAGGCCCGTAGAACCGTCGGCCGTCCCTCCAACAGCGTAACCATAGACCGTGCCTGTCTGCGTGTGACCAACTGCTGCACCAAGATAACCGCGTGCACTGGACAGAGAAACAGAGGCCGGCCGGAACGGACCGAGACTGCCGTACGGTAGGGGTGAAATGTAACCTGTTGACGCGGTTGTCGTTGTTACAGGCTGTAAACTGCCGTTGTCCGTGATCGTTGTATCGAGGGTGACGGGCACAAGTAACACCTCATTCCCTTTTGCAATGCCCGGATACTCGCTTCGATAAACCCTGTAATACTCTGCCCCGGGTACCGTATTGAAGGTCAATACGACAGAGGACGTGTTCGAGGCCGTGGTCACGGACGTAATATCCAGAGCCGGCGTCTCACCCCTGTAGTTTACGGCAGAGACCCTGTAGTAGTACGTGCCCGCCGAGAGCGTGCCGCCCGATGAAGACGGTACTACTGCTGTAATCACGGGGTCCTGCAATGTCGAGGGGAAACCGGATGACGTGTCCATGATCCCGATCGGATCAGAACTCCCGTTATCCACAAAGCTCGTGGAAGGTATGTTCCATGCAATCAGAACGGGTTTAAAACTGCCCGCGGCGCTCCTGTAAATATTGTACCCCGTCGCAGCCACAAAAGCATGGCTCAGGGGATTCCAGACCTTTACCGGCTGCCAGGAGAGCGAGATAGAACCGGAGGATGATGTCGTGGTAAACACCACCGGCGAAGGCAGGCTCTCTCCCACGCCTGTTGTACCTGTCGGCAGGTTTGCCGAAACAGCATACACCCACGTACCGGAAGGCAGTGAACCGCCGCTGAGGACGGTCAGGCTTTTGAACCCTATCACCGGTGCACTATCCGTTGTAAGGATTTTTGCACGTTCTATTGCGGAGGTATAGCCCGCCGGAGTGTTTCCGCCGAGTACATACACGTAACCGTTATACTGGAACGCAGCCACGCCGGTTGTTCTGTATATGAGCGGTGATGCAAGATTGAACGGGTTAAGACTGCCGAACTTGTCGGGCTGGCTATACTCAACACTGTCGAGCGTATCGCCTCCGGATCCATCGTCACCGCCGATGGCATAGATAAACCTGCCTCCAATGTCGTCGTTGCCGGTAACGGCAGCAAGCCCCTGCCTGCCGATAACAAGGCCCTGTGACGATGTCGAAAATCCACCAAGGTTGCTCGCCGGATTCGTTACGACAAAACTTGAATAGTCATAATAGGTACCATCGGAGGTATTGATAACACGAATGAGATAAACCCCTGTCGGAAGAACATAGGTGGTACAGATGATTTGTGTGGAACTTTGCGAGTTTATGCTGCACGCCAGCGCATTCCCGGACGCATCAATGGTCTCTGCAGTTGCATTCGATGCAAAGTAATTGCCGGTAATCGTTATTTGCGTCGCGGCATTGGACGAGCCTGAAGCAGGTGCAATACCCGTTATAACCGGCGGCGGATTTTGAGACACATAAAATGCCTTCACGGAAGTTCCCTTTGCGCCGTCAGGGTTCGTCACGGTCACATCATACCAGTCTACAGCCATGCCCTTCGGTACGACAGCCTGTATCTGCGAGGACGATACGAAGGCAACGTAGGTGAGTTGCATGCCGGTAACCGAGCCGGCCGGTGAGAACGTTACAGCCGCCGCAGGGCTGAAGTTTGCACCGCTTATCGTGATATTGGTATCTGCATTCGTCCACCCGAACCTTGGGTCGATTGATGAGATTGCCGGTAAAGATGCTATGGGCGATAAGGTGTGTGATGAACCTGATCCCTTTGAGCAGCCGAACAAGGGAGCCACTGCCAGGAGCAGTATGAACACAAGCTTTTTCATAGAAACCTCCTTTAAATGGTATTAGAATATGTATTAGACTGAGGCGGCCGCACATAGTAACAAAAGAGAATTACAGCATGGAGATTATAAATTTACTTGCCAGGATACTGTGTTTTGGTTAAATGAAACAAGCAACGAACAAAAGGAGTGAAAAATGAACATAAAGTTGGTTTATGCAGTTACCATAACAAGTATGCTTATCGCTCCGAATGCCATGGCAAAAGACCTGACGCAGAGGCTCGGTGTAGGGTTCAACTCTCAGATGGGGGTGACCCAGCGTCTCGATGCGGCGTCCGTAAGATACTGGATGGATCAGGACATGGCTATCCAGGGCGATCTCGCTTTCCTGAGCCTCTCGCCGATCAACGACAGCGGGCAGACGGCATTGGGTATAGGGGGCAAGTTCCTTTACAACCTTGTAGAAGAGGAGAACATGAGCCTGTATGCCGGCGGCGGTATCTACGTGTTCGACCAGCCCGTCGATACGTCGACGGGCATCAGGATGAAGGCGGGCTTCAGCATCGGGGCCCTGGGAGGCATGGAGTTTTTCTTTCAGGGGCTGCCGAACCTCGGATTTAATGTAGAGATCGATCTCGGCGTAAAGCACCTCGACGGCTACGGCACGACCTTCGGCATTTCGGCGGACTCCATAGATGCAGGCGTGCACTACTATCTGTAGATATGGATTGCATTTTTTGAAAAAACAGGGTAGGTAACCCCCGATGTATGGAGGTTGTATGAAAAGAATAGTGCTGTTTATTCCGATGGTGTTCGTCGTTGCGGGGTGCGGCACAAGCGAGTTGAATAGGACGAACACCTGCAAGGCGTGCCACACGAGCACGGCAATGTTGCAGGCCGCGGATCCGTCCGCGAGTCCGTCGGACTTCCTCGTCACCAGCGGCTTTCTGGTCTCGCCCCATAATATCCTCCAATGCGCCGACTGTCACAGGGGGGACCCGTCGAGCGCTTCCATGCAGCAGGCCCACGAGGGGATGGTTCTGGATCCTTCCCTCAATCCGGACACGGTGTGTGCGAACTGTCATGCGGGCATTGTCCAGAGCTATACGACGAGCCTGCATTCCACCCTTGCGGGGGAGCAGGCCTACCTGCAGAAGATCTCCTCTCAATATTACAGCGATTTGAATGTCCCCGATAGGGCCGACTGCCAGAGATGCCATGCATCGTGCGGGAGCTGTCATATCGAGAGGCCCCTCACGGGCGGTCTTATATCGGGACATACGTTCATGAACCCCCCCCCCATGGAGGCCACGTGCGTTCAGTGTCACGGGGAGCAGGCTGAGGAATTCATGGGATCATCCGGCCAGTCTCCGGACGTGCATTACGCAAACGGCATGCAGTGCATAGACTGTCATGGGAACGCCATCCACGGGGACGGTGTAGCGTACACTACCATGTGGCAGGTGCAGGAGATGCCGAGGTGCGGCGAGTGTCATACGGATGTCACGACGGGCGCCTCGACCGTGGCAGAGCACAATATACCCCAGATGACGTACCTGAATTGTACGGTGTGCCACGCACAGCCTTACGACAATACCTATGATTATTCGAGCGCGTTTGTAGGGGACCAGTATATTGGGGCCGCCGGTATAACGGTAACGGACTTCAAGATAGGTCTTAACACCGTTACCACGGAATCGTACCTGTACACGACCGTCAGGCATTATCCCATTACAAGGGACACGTTCGACTATTTCGGCATGGGACTGCTGCCGGGGTTCGATCTCGTCCCGACATGGCAGGCGACATCGCCGCACAACATCCAGCTCATTACGCCGCAGAACGGCGGAGGGCAGCCCGGGGCCTGCAACAACTGCCATACGGACAGGGCCCTGTTTCTGACGAGGGGCACGCTCGATCCGGATGACTCTGCCGCAAACCTCGGAGTTGTCATCGGTCCCCCGCCTGCCTTGAAATAGAGTGTTCGACACTGCGAAAGGAAACACATCCGGACTGCCTGCAATGCTTCCGTGGTACTCTGCGTGGACTGCTTCTCTCTCGCTATGGAAATACGGAGACGTTATGGGTCGTACCCCCCTTTACCGAAAAGAGCTTTGTTTTACGAGCAGAGGAGAAAACTCTTTCTTCATGATCACAAATGGGAGAGGAACCTGTTGTCGTAGGGACAATTCGTGAATTGCCCTACCTTTATGACGAAAACGATGATACTATAGACCTATGCTTGTCCGGGAAATATTAGAACAGCAGGAGAAACAGACGCTCCACCCCAGGGCCATGCTCAGCATCGATTCGAGAGGCAGGGAGATGGGCGAGCCCGCGTGCGACGTAAGGCCCATATTCCAGCACGACAGGGACAGGGTCCTTCACAGCAAATCGTTCAGGAGGCTCATGTACAAGACGCAGGTATTGCTGCTGCCCAAAGGGGACCACTACAGGACGCGCCTGACCCATACGCTCGAGGTCGCGCAGATAAGCCGCACCATAGCAAAGTCATTGGTGCTGAACGAGTCCCTTACCGAGGCGATAGCGCTCGGACACGATCTTGGGCATACCCCGTTCGGTCATGCGGGGGAAGCGGTACTCAACAGGCTGAGCCCCGGGGGCTTTCGGCACTACCTGCAGAGCCTGCGCGTGGTCGAGGTGCTCGAAAGGGACGGCAGGGGGCTCAACCTTTCGTTCGAGGTAAGGGACGGGATCGTCAAGCATTCCAAAGGGAAGGGCGACATACTTACGACGTCGCCGGACGTCAGCGCCGTGACCCTGGAGGGCAGGATTGTAAGGATCGCGGACATTATAGCCTACATAAACCACGATATAGACGACGCGATAAGGGCGGGTGTCATAAAAGACAGCGATCTGCCGAACGGTGCCGTAAAGGTATTGGGAACCACGTACTCGAGGCGCATAGATACCATGATAAAGAGCGTCATAGCCGCCACGCAGCGGGCAGACTACGATACCATCGCCTTATCGGACGATGTGCTGTCCGCCCTGAACACCATGAGGGCCTTTCTGTTCGAGGCCGTTTACGAGAGCGAAGTCGTGCACGGCGACTTTGCAAAGTGCGAGAGGATACTCTCCGAGCTGTTCAACCATTATATGACCCATCCCGACGTCTTCGAGAGAGAGGCAGGCTTCAATAAGAGCAATGACCCCATAGAGAGACGGATAACGGACTTTATAGCAGGTATGACGGACAGATACGCCCTTGACAGGTTCAATGACATATTCATGCCAAAGCCCTGGGGCAGTGTTTAGCCGATAATGGAAATGGTGTCGTAAGAATGACTTAATGAGAAAAGACGGCCTTTCGTGGATAATCGTCCTCGTCGTGTTTCTCGTGCCTGACGTCGCTGTCCATCGGCATCATAAGCAAGGGAAGAAGACCATCGTAGGAACGGCAAGCCCACCGATGTCCGTTGTCTTGGACGTGTACTTGTGCTACAGCGTATGAGATATGCAGTTTCTGGAGGTAAAGATGATCCCATCGTTCGAGTATGTAGTGGAGAATAGCGGAATATCCGCGGAAGAGGCGAGACAGCTCAGCGAGCTGAGGCACGAAGACCTTGTAAGGCTTTTCGAGCTTACCAATACGGTAAGGTACCATTTCAAGGGAAACGGCGTCAATATATGTTCCATAGTAAATGCCAAATCGGGCTCGTGTCCGGAGGATTGCAGGTTCTGTGCTCAATCGGCCCATTATACAACGGACGTCAAGGGCTATCCCCTTCTATCGGCCGATAGCATAGTGGACAGGGCAAAGCACTGCCAGGAGTGGGGCACAAGGGGCTTTTCGATAGTGACGAGCGGCTACGGCATTGACAACCAGACCGATCTCAAGGAGGTCGCGCGGGCCATCAAGGGTATTGCAGAGCAAACGCCCCTGTACAGGTGCGCATCGCTCGGGATACTGACGGAGCAGGAATTGATGTACCTGAAGAACGCCGGCCTCACGAAGTATCATCACAATCTCGAGACGTCGAAGTCGTTCTTCTCCTCGGTGTGCTCGACCCACCCCTACGAGGACGACATCGAGGCGGTACGGAACGCCAGACACGCGGGACTCGAGGTCTGCTGCGGCGGTGTATTCGGGGTCGGAGAATCATGGGACCAGCGCATCGAGCTTGCTCTGACGCTGAAGGAGCTCGGTGTCGACTCCGTACCGATAAACTTTCTGAACCCTATCAAGGGTACGCCGCTCGGGGACGTGCATCTTCTGACACCCATCGAGTGCCTGAAGATCATATCCATATTCAGGCTGGTACTACCCGATAAGGACATCGTCGTCTGCGGAGGCAGGGAGGTCAATCTGAGAGACATGCAGTCCATGATCTTTTATGCAGGGGCCAACGGCATGATGGTCGGGGGTTATCTTACCACACAGGGCAGGTCCGTGGACGTCGATCTGGACATGATCCGTGATCTCGGACTCTCGGTAACAAAGCCGATAGCGGTATGACGGACCCGATACTCCCTTTGCGGGAAGAGCTCGATCGCATCGGGGGGAAGGGCCTCCTGAGATCGATGCACAGGATAGACGGAATGCAGGGGCCTATCGTCAAGATGGACGGCAGGGACGTGATCCTGATGTGCTCGAACAACTACCTCGGACTCGCAGGTCGTACGGAGCTGATAGAGGCCGCCGTGTCGGCCGCTCAGAAGTACGGCGTGGGCTCGGCGGCATCGCGGCTCATATCCGGGGACATGGCCCTGCACGAGCGGTTGGAGCACGATATAGCGGGGTTCAAAAAGACGGAGTCCGCGCTTGTCTTTAATTCGGGCTATCATGCGAACATCGGCATCATATCGGCCATTGCAGACGGCGACACGGCGGTCCTGTCCGATAGTCTCAACCATGCATCGATCATCGACGGCGTGAGGCTTGCCAGGGCGCGGACCTTTGTCTATGAACACCGGGACGTCGGCATGGTCGAAGACATGCTGGGCTCCATGGAGGGGAAAGGCCCCGGCTTCAGGCCTTCAAGGAAACTCATAGTCACGGACAGCGTCTTCAGCATGGACGGGGACATCGCCCCCCTGAGGGAGATAGCGGGGCTCGCCCGGAAGTACAACGCAATCCTCATGGTGGACGAAGCCCATGCCACGGGCATACTCGGGGAGCATGGAAGGGGGGCGGTAGAGATGTTTGGCCTGGACGATGGGGTGCATGTCCAGATGGGGACGCTCGGTAAGGCCTTCGGCAGTTTCGGGGCGTACGCAGCGGGTACGAAACTGCTGACGGACTATCTCGTCAACAGGGCACGGTCTTTTATCTTTACGACGTCGCTCCCCCCGGCCGTCTGTGCCGTAAGCTCGAAGGCAATCGAGCTTGTCCGGCAGCACCCGGAGCTGAGGAAGGCACTCGGGGACAATATCGCTTTTATGAGGAAGGGCCTTCGGGACATCGGATTCGATGTGTCGGATGACCCGACCCCGATCATACCCCTTATCATCGGCGATGCGGAGAGGACGATGCAGTTTTCTTCATCGCTTCTTGGAAAGGGCGTTTTTGTCTCCGGTATAAGGCCGCCCACAGTACCGGAGGGTACCTCGAGGCTGAGGCTGACGGTCACGGCAGCGCACACCAGAGAGATGCTTGGGAAAGTACTGGACGTAATAAGGGGAATGGCCTGACCCGGGATATATTGTAAACCCCGTTACTTGACCACAGGGCGTTAACCCCTGTGGCAAGTGGGGTTCGCTCTGCTCGCGCTCTCACCCTGCGCCAAGAGCGCAGGGCATTCAAGTAACGGGGTAAACTATTCGCTGTCAAAGAGGGGACAAAAATATTTCTTGACAATAAAACTAATAATTAGTTAATTAAATACAAGTAAAATACTTGGGTATAAATGTGTTATTGCTTTGTAGAGGAGATGGCGGTG
>JAMCVD010000079.1 GCA_023381995.1 Deltaproteobacteria bacterium | reverse complement strand
TTTGCTCCCACGTACGATGCCCGTGACCCTGAAGCCGTTCCGTGCAAACTCTATCGCGTACGGCAGCCCGACGTAGCCGAGCCCTATTATGGATATCCTTGCTTCTCTTCCCAGGATCCTGTTCTTCAATAGATTAAAGTTCTGGTTCTTCATCGCCTTCCGGACAACGGAAACACCGGGACCATCACAGGTATTCCTTCAATCCGTCCGCCTTCAACCTGCTCACTACGGCCGATATCGTATTGTCGCTGCCCTTTCTCGCTATCAGGACCCTGCCCTCAGAGACCACGACTATGATATCGTGCACGTCGGCCGTTACCACGAGGCTGTCCTCGCTTATGACAAGCGTATCCGTGCTGTTGAGATCGAAGCCACTCCCGATCCTCTGGTTGCCGTTCTCGTCCCCGGGTACCATGATGTCCGCTATCTGCTCGAAGCTGCCGAGGTCGGCCCATTCCGTGTCCATCTCCATGACGACCATATTGTCAAGCCTCTCTATTATTCCCTTGTCGACGGATATGTCGCTCAGTCTCGCATACTCCTCCTTGATCGTCTTCCTTTCATACGGCCCTTTCATGTGCTGCTTGATCGTATCGAGCGCAGACGCGAGCTCCGGCAGGTGCTTTCGTATCGCCGCGATCATCGTGCTCGCCCTGAAAACGAATACGCCGGCGTTCCAGAGATAGCCCTCGGATATGAACTGCTCAGCACGCTCCCTCGAGGGCTTCTCCGTAAATCCGGTCACCCTGCAGAGAGCGTGCGCCCCCTTCTGCACGTCAGGGCCCTCCAGCCCCTCTCCTCTGGCAATGTAGCCGTAGTTGGTCGACGGTCCCCTCGGCTTCACGCCGAAAACGATAACGACGTCCGATTCGCTGCACGTCCCAACCGCCCTCTTCAAGAGCCGCGCAAACTGTCCCTCGTCCTTGATATAGTGATCGGAGGGTGTAACGATCACGACCGCGTCCTTCTCTTTCGCAAGTATGTGGACGCACGCAAGCCCTATGGCGGCCGCGGTGTTCTTGCTTATGGGCTCGGATATCACATTCTCGACGGGCAGTTCTCTGATCGCATCGTACGTGGGAGCAAAGACCTCCTCATTCGTCACGACCATTATGTTCCTGCTCTCGACGACCTGTCCGAGCCTTCCAAGTGCCTGCCTGATAAGAGGGAGGCCCTTGGGTACCGCCAGGACGGGCTTTGGCCTTGCCGTCCTCGAAAGGGGCCATAATCTCTTGCCCTGCCCGCCCGCGATTATAACGCCGTATACGTTCACCCGGTCCTCCCGTAGTCGTCCTCAAACCTTACCACGTCGTCCATGTGCGGGGTCGAGACCTCGTATAGGTAAGAGTCCGTTACGGCATTTATCCTGTGCCTTGTCCCGGGGTGTATCCGTATGCTGGAGCCTTCTTTCAACTCTACCTGCCTATCGCCGGGGCCGGGTGAGTCGGGAAACTCGAGCATTACCCTGCCCTTGCTCAAAAACATCGTCTCGTCTTTCTGCCTGTGCATCTGCAGGCTCGAGCGCGTGCCGGCCCTCAGAAACAGTACCTTGCCGATGTAGAGATCAGACTCTGCCCACACGAGCTCGTAGCCCCACGGCTTGTCGATCCTCCGCGTCGTCATATGATGCCGGAGGCCGTGTCCGCGAGTATCTTGTCGCCCCTCCCTATCTCTTCGACGCTCTTCGTTATAATGGCCGTAGAGGTATTATTGTGGACGCTTATGACCAGGAGCTTGCCCAGCACTTCCTTGGGCAGGTGGAGGGTCCTGCCTGTAGCCGGGTCTTCGACGGGCTTTCTGTCTCTGTATATCACGAACGTGTTGCCGACCTGTACGCCGTTATTGCTCCCCCTATCTATGTATACGATATTGTCTTCTCCCAGGATCTTTTGATCGGTCTTCCCGCAGAGAACGTACCCTTCGATAGGGTTCGATGCCAATGTCAGGTCTATGTTCTTTGTACCCGGCTCGTACGGGACAAGCTTGTCGTGTACCTTTATCTGCTTGTACGACGAGACGATATCGGCGGTGGACACGCTGTCCTCGACCTTTGTGACCTTCAATACACCAAGGATCCTTATCTTGTATCCAAGAAAATCGCCGGACCCGGGGTCATAGACCTTCTCCCCCGTCTCGTAAATGGAAAATTGATCGCCCTTCTTTACGCCCGAGCCGGAGCCAAGATTTATAAATACCACATCGTGCTCGCCGAATATCGTCCTCCCGCTCGTACCCGCCGCGACTATCTCACCCGCTGCCGACAGCTTCTCCGTGGCCAAAAAGCCCGAAGAACCTATGGACGGATAGACGTAGGTATTTGCAGCGACGTTTACAAACTGCATGCCGTACGGCGTGGCTGTCTCTATAGAAGGAGGGGCCTGCTCTTCCGGCTGTTCCATCGGTTGCTCTTCCGCCTCCGTCGTCGGGGGCGCTCCCTCCTGCTCCGGCAGTTGTGCGGCCTCTTCGGTAGGCTGTGCCGCCGTAGTTACGGGCGCTGCCGCTGCGATGCCCGTCAGGGGCGCGGCAGACGAAGGGAGGAGCGTTATCTGCTCGCCCGGATAGATAAGGTGCGGATTGGTTATGTATTTATTCTGTTCCCATAGCTTTGGCCAGAGCCATGGGCTTGCATTAAACCGTATCGCTATGTTCCAGAGCGTATCGCCCTGCTTGACGACATAGACCGTTGCGTCTTTGTTGGAGTCCGTCATACCGTAGACCGACGACAGAACCGCTATCGCACCGCAGATGAGACCGGCTACCGTTCTCGCTTTTATATTCTTCATAACCCTCCTCGTTTTTCCCCATGTATATCAGTTACGGTCTCGATAGTCAACCCTGCAGCCCGCTTCGCCGACCACTCCGCGCCATACTCCATGCAGAGATACTATGGATATGCGGTACAAAAGGGCCTACTGTCCCGTTATAACGAACTCGACGCGCCTGTTCTTTGCCCTGCCCACCGCGGTTCTGTTGCTCGCTATGGGATTGGCCTTGCCGTAGCCTTTGGCGGTCATCCTGTCGGGGGATATGCCTTTGCCCGCAAGGTACTTCATGACGGCCTCCGCCCTTGCCTGAGACAGTCTCATGTTGACCTGGTCCCTCCCCGTACTGTCGGTATAGCCCTCGATCCGTATCTTTATGCCAGGGTTCTGCCGCAACGCGATCGCGACCTCGTCGAGGAGGCCGAACGAGCGTGGGAGAATCCTGTCCCTGCCCGTTCTGAAAAAGATCGATTCCGTTATGACGATCCTCTTCTTCTCCTTCTCTATGAAGACCCTCGGCCTTTCTTTCGTGATGGTCGGGGGCGGTGCATGCCCCGTATGCAACGTGAAGTCAATACCTGTTCTTATACCGGTACGTACCGCTGCGATCTTTGTGACGGTACCGTATCCGGAGAGGGACGCTGATACCGCATAGCTCCCCGCCTTAAGCTGGAGCAGGAACCTGCCTGTAGCAGGGTCTGCCGTCGTCTGCGCCGGCCCCCCTGCTCCCGCGCCCTCCGGGACGGCGGATACAGCGGCCGAAAGCGGCCTTCCCTGCGTGTCCGAGACCGTACCATAGGCGGTCCCGGTGGTCTGCCGCTTTTCGAGGGGGATCGTCGTTGAGACGGTCTCGCCTGCATTCACCGTAACGGTAACAGACCCCGCCGTGTACCCTTCTCGTAAGACATGCAGATCCACGTTGCCAGGCCTGAGTCCAGGTGTGGTAAAGGTGCCGTCCGACGGCCCCGTCGAGAGGTCGGTATTTCCTGTGTCCTTCATCTCGATCACTGCCATGCCGATAGGCGCCCCCGTGTCCCTGTCAACGACCCTGCCGGAGACCTTCCCTGTCTCGGATATGGAAGACATCTGAATGGGCCCCCTCAGGACCCTTACGTGCCTTTCGGCACCGAACGTATAGGTGACCATGCCGACGAGATACGGAAAGTCCCTGATGCCCGACTCTGCGCTTATTATGAAATCCCTGACCCTTACATTCAGACCGATGGGTATGTAGATCGTCGGGAAGGGTAGCACGGTCCTGGTCGCGTTTTTCAGTCTCTTGACCGAATTGGGATCGGCTCCCGGTGCAGGCTGGCCCCAGTGGTATACACGGATGACGCCCCAGCCCATACCTATGCCCGTGTAGAGGTTCACAGGCTGCGAGGGGAACATCGTGAGGATCTCCGCGGCGTCGAACATAAAGACGTCCGCGTTCTGTGCCGTGAATTCCTGTGCGTTCGGAAGCGAGTGGTAATGGGCGTAGGTAAGCGTGTACCTCCCCGAAAACATCCCGTCCGGGCCTCTCTCCCCGTACGATATATAGCTCACGCCTATGGAGGAGCCTTCGAGATTATACGTCGTGTCCGTGCTTTTACCGAAGGCACTCTTTGCAAAAGAGGGCAGCCCGGTCCAGCCGTAACTCAATGCCACGCCGCTCCTCTCGGCCGGCCCCGCGTATGCCCCCGGTGACAGAAGCAGAACCAGGAAGAATGAGATGTACCCTGCCCGCCTCACAGCTTGCCTTTACAGTCCGAGTCCGTCCTGTCGGCTTTGAAGCACCCTTTGCACGGGGTCTTGGATTGCTGATATTTCCAGTTTTTTATGCCCATGCACTCGCACCACTGTTCCTGAAAGACCTTGTCATAATCGCTACCGCCTTCGTAGAGCTGTATATTGTACATATACTGCGATACCTCTCTGGAGCATTCATACTCGTCCTTGAGGAAGTCATGCGATGTGGTGTTCGGCTTCAGGAAGTAGTAAGGCGGGCCACAGGAAAAAAAGAACATCCCTGACGACAACAGTACTGTCATGAACCATACATGCTTTAATCTCTTGATCCTCATACACTCTCCTTTTTGTACCTTATATCGAAGGACCACGCTGTGCACAACGTGGTCCTTCGATATTTCCCTTCTACTCGCAAGCGGGAGAGAAGCCTGTCTTGTCAGATCCCGGAGAACGGCACAGGGATGAAGGTTATTATCAAGATAATCATGGCGAACCACGCAATGTACTTCCTCTTCACGTCCAGGGGCTGATACGGGTCTATGGGGCTCGGGTGTCTGATACCGAGGATCAATATGATCAACGCCCAGAACAGCCATACGCCCCACCCCCATATGCCCATTACGACGAGCACGATGAGCGCCAGCCGTGCAATGGCGTTGTACCACCTGCCGAACAGCGCATACGCGATATGGCCGCCGTCAAGCTGCCCTATCGGTATGAGGTTCATCGCGGTAACGAACATGCCTATCCACCCTGCGAACGCAATGGGGCCCAATACAAGCTCATGGCCGGCCGGGATGCTCGGCCTGACCAACAGAGATACAAGACTGACAAGCAGGGAATTCCCAAGACTGAGGCCACCTGTCGAGGCGACGGGACGTAGCGGCGACATTCTCACGCCTATGATCAGGGCGGGCAGTGCGATCAGGAACCCTGCCAGAGGGCCTGCCGCGCCGATGTCGACGAGCGCATTGCGGTCCGGTATCGGCGATTTCATGCGTATGAACGCGCCGAAAGTGCCGAGGATGTTCGGGGCCGGTATGAAGTAAGGGAGAGTGGCAACGACGTCGTGGTGCTTCGACATGAGGAAATGCCCCATCTCGTGAGACAGCAATATGCCCATCAGGATAAGCGCGAACGGCAGCCCCCGGTACGCCTCTCCAAGATGGGTAAAGGGGTTTACGCCGTATTGCAGTGCGCCCGCAAAGACCACCGCCACGAACGTTACGATAAACAGGATGACTGGCGTGGCTATCTTGATCTTCTGCTGCACGGGCGGCTTCCACCCATAGAAATCGTCATGGAGCCTCTCGAGATCTATCTGTGTATTGTCCAAATAATCTTTATTCATCGGGATTATAAATTATCAATCATGTCCCACAATTTCAATGGCTTGTCGATGTAAGAGCTGATTATCCTTCTGGTAAAGCCAAAGAGCGCCGACGGTACTTCTATCTCCGAGAAGTCGCCCAAACAGGTATTATGTTTAGCCGTTGATTTTATGATTGTCAACAAAGACAAAGGTATGCGGCAGACTTCGCCTTCCCCGGGTATGCACGAGTCACAGATGAACCTCCCGGTCCCGGCGATCAGGTTGACATCGTGGCCGCCGCCAAACGGCGCTTTGCATAATTCGCAGCTTCCGACGACATGGAGCAGACCGTTTATCCTCAGGAGCTGCAGCTCGTAAAACAGCCTCACCTGGTCAAGCCGCTTGTTGTCCTCGAGGAACAGGACGGCATCGCTCAGTGTGGAAAACAGCACTTGACTGGACTGATGTTCAGGGGTCATGACGTCCGTCAGACCCGACAGATAGATGAGCATGAGGGTCTTCTCGTAGTCTTTCTTCAGCCGTATCAAATAGTTGTCTATCTTTGCGTGGGCCAGATGCGCAAGCTGGTACGGGCTCTTTTCTACGAAGCCAAACTCTCCGATATTGCCCGTTTCGAAGGCACCGGGGAACCTCTTCCTGCTGCTGGCACCGCCTTTTGCAATGGCCTTTATTTTGCCATGGTCCTTCGACAGGATGGTAACGATCAGGTCCGATTCGAGATACCTCAATCTGTTTATGACCATGCCCTCGGATGTAAATATGTCCATCTTATACTATGAACGATTTTATGGCCCTGTTCAGGGATTCGAGCTCGGACGTGAGCTGCCCGACGATGCCCTCCAGCCCATGGATGGTCTGTTCGTTGTCCTTGATTCGGCCGCTCAATTCCATCGCCGAATTCTGAGACAGTTGTATCTGATTGCTGACGTCGACGGCAAGGCTGTCGTTTATATAGCCTGTAAAGGTCTTTATGTCCTCGACGGAATGGTTTATAGCGGTCAGGGAGGCATTGTCCGCCTCGTTGATCCCGGACATCCTCTCGAGCGAGGACTTTATCCCCGTAAACGCATTGTTTATGTCAGACATCGAGCTGACCGCCGAAGATATGTCGTCGACGAGTGCCCTGACGGACCCCCCAACGGCCGCACCATGATTGTGGAGCGTCTCCCTGTCCACGGGAGATACGGCCCTGCCTGCCCTGTCTCCGTACAGGTCGATGGCGGACGCAGCCAGCTCATCGACCTTTGCCTCTATCGAGTTGATAGAGGAAAAAGACTGCCTCGTGAGTAGTATAAAGCTGTTCATGTCTTTCATGCCTGTGAGGATCTCGTCCACATTCCTCCTCACCCTCGTTATATAGTTCGATACGTCCCTGGAGCCGGTCCTGGCCCTGTCCGCGAGCTTTTTGATCTCTTCCGCCACCACCTTGAAGTTCTTACCCTCCGTTTGATGGGAGGCAGCAAGTATAAAGGCGTTAACGGACAGGAGGTTCGTACGCTCGGCTATATTGTTGATAATCCCCAGCATCTCGTTCGCCTGCTGGATGTGCGAAAGGAATGCGGAAAGCAGGGTGAGGACATTGTCCGTTATGCTTATCACCTCGCTCAGCAGCGCCTCGATGTCCTTCTTGAACTCCGCAGCCCGCGTATTCAATGTTCTTATGGTATTGACGGACTCCGAGAACCGGGCCAGGAGCGTATTCATAGCGGACGTGCCGGCGTCTATTTCGCCCGATGCCGTTCCGATCGAGGCGACGATATCGCTTAATTTGATGATATTGTTCCGTATATCTTCGTACACAGTTATATTGCCGGTGAGGAGCGCTGATATCCGCGCTATCTGGTACGACACGCTGTTCAGATAAACCGTCAGCTCCTTGTTTTTTTGCAGTGCCTGCACGACGAGCCGCCCATTGTTTGCCGTTGCCTCGTTCAGTGGTGCACTCCCCTTGATTATCTGCTCCGACACGCCCTTTACCGAACGAATGATACCGACCAGCTCATCGGTATACTTCGATTGCTCGGCGATGGCCGACTTTATGCCGGATATGCCGCTGGAAGTCGAAGTCGCGACACCGCTCATCGAGTCTATGTCTTTCGAGATCCTGAGCATGGAGTCCCTGAAGTTCATGACGAGCATCCTTATGTTGCTTACAATCACGCCGATCTCGTCCGTCGAGACTATCTCCGGCAGGTGCGTAAGCTCTTTGTTCGAGAGCATGACGGAATAATCCGACAGGCTCTTCTCGTGTGAGGATATGTCATTCGATATGAGCATATCGGTTATAATAAGGACGATGAGTATCAGTATGCCGGACAGGATCAGATTATACAGGAAACCACGCAGGGGGGCATTAAAAAAGTCCCTGTTTATACCCGCCAGAAGGCGATAGCTCTTGCCGTTTATCGTCACGGGCCTGTTCACGAGGAACAACACCTGATTGTTCCGTTTGTCGTACACGACGTCCTCCCTGTCGAGCTGCCTTACCACGTCGCCGTTCAACTGTGCGTCGGAATAGCTCTTTACGGACTTATCCACCATGTCGTAGAGATAGAAATTGTATTTGCCACCAAACCTGCCGGACAGACCTTTCAGTATGCTCTCCGGATCGGCGCTGTTGTCCATGGTATACGCGATGCCGGAGGCTGTCCGGAGGGTATTGCTATAGACGTCGTGGCCCACATATATCATGGCCCCGTTATAGGCACTGTACACGAGGACGAGGTAGGCACTCACGATCACCATGCTCGAGATACCTATGATCTTGTACTTGATGGGTATATAGATGCTCTTTAGTTCCATGACTTTGAGCTTCTTTATGGCCCTCGAGATGTATGCATTCGTAGCAATCTTGAAGGAGTAAGTCTGCGAAACGATGCCGAGCACAATGACGAACAAAACGGAAAACAGGAAGCCGAGGGGCATCGCGTGTGCTTTGATTATATGTGTCAGCCCCCCTGCAAGCAGGTAGAGGACCATGCCGGCCAGCCATACGGTCGCAAAGACGGGTATCGCCCTCAGAGGATAGGTGACCAGCAGATCGAGCTTTCGCATGGAAGAGTCGTCATACCTCTCGTCCAGCAGGGTCCTTATGCCCTCGAGCTGGACGGGGTTGAGCAGGTAAAAAACAAGCGAAAGGACGATGGAGACCGCCGCCAGGAGGACGATATTGAGCACAAAGTCGTCTATCTCTATCGTGTACGTCGTCGTGAGTACGGTACTGAAGACCATCATCACTATCAATGAGTTGACGAGGTATAAAACTGTCAGGAAAATGTTGGCCCGCTTCATATTATCCTGTATTCCCTGGGCTCTTCGTTAATGGTAACCACGAGCTTTTCGAGCTCTTCCCTCACCTCGAGGCCGCCGATCTGATCATTGAGCCTTTGGGACGCCCCGGCGATGCGATCGAGCAGTCCCTGCGTCTCGCCTATCCTGTCCTTTATCGCCTTCATGTGGTCGTTTATCATGGTTGCAGGCTCGGTTATGGCAGACAGTGCGGAGGAGACAGGACCCAGGCCTTCCGAGTAAGCAGACCATCCCCCGCTCAGTTGTTCCAGACTCTCCCTGAAGGCCTTCGAATGTTTGTTTATATCGGCTGCGGCCTTGTTTATACGAATCAGCCCCGCGCTTATGAGCCTGTGCACGTCTCTGCCCGATACCGCGTGTCCCAGCAGTCCATGGATCCCGAGAGACACGGCATTAACGGCCTTCACGATCTGCTCGTATTCGAGCTTCAGATCGCCTACTTTCCCGGTGATGGCGCTTATCTCGTTGTCGAAGAGACCCAGCTTCCCGTCGAAGGCATCAAGGAACTTCTGCTTCTCCTTCATGTTGCTCATGATAGTATCTTTCTCTTTCACGAGCAGTCCGGTCAGGCTGCGTACCTCTATAATCTTGTCCTGCGTCACGCTCGCGAGCTTTGTTACCTCTTCCGAGACGACGTCGAACCCCCTCCCCGAGTCTCCGGCCTGGGCCGATATAACGGATGAGTTCATTGCAAGCAGATTCGTATCGTCGATGACGAGGTCGATCTTGTTCAAGTCCACGACTATCTTGTTGACATGCTCGTCGAGGGTCGAGACTAATGCCGAAACCTTGTATAAAATGTTACCCATCTGCTTTCTGTACTGTACATTCGCATGCAGCTCGGAGCCGAGCTTGTTCAGGCTGTCCGCCATCCAATCGATCGTAGTCCTTATCTTGCGGATGATCTCTTCATTGTCCATATCCACGTTTCTCAGGTGTCCATAGCCGTCCAAAGAGATGTCGCCCATGCTGTCCGCCGTGTGCCGCTGTATCGCGGCGAATTTCGTCAGCAGATTATCGCCGGAATCCATGAGCGCATCTATCGATACCTTGGTTTCGGCGAGTATCTTCCCGCCGCTCTCGATGGATTCCTCGAGTTTATGGCTGCTCGCAAGCGTATCATGTATGGAGTTCAGAAGGCCGTCTATATACTCCGCAAGCTGGCTCAAGGTGCTTTGTACGGAGGTGATGATCCCTGCATTGTTTTTGACCTCTCTGTCAAGAACGAGCATGTTTTCCCGCGTACCATCGATGGTATCCATCATCCTATCGGATATTCCTGTGATATTGGCGCTTGAAGACTTTATGACCTTTATAACGGACTTGATGTTCTCGATCATCTTCCGGAGTGCGTTGGCGGCCACCCCCGCCTCGTCCTCGACGAACAGGCCGCTCGTGGTGGAGAAATTGCCCATGGTCAATTTCTCCACCACAGAGCCGATGGCCTTTACGGGAAGGTATATATCGATTGCGATGAACAACGAGATGATCGTGAGAATAAGGGCCATCGTAAGGAGCAGCCAGTTCTGGGAATCGGAAAACTTAGAGAGGGACGGCATATAGTCGGACCATGCATAGACCCCGACTAAGGAGAAGCCGTCGCTCAGGGGCGCCTTGATCAGGGTGCTGTAACTCTTGAAATCGTTGTATGTGTCTTTTGCGGCGAGCTCATCGAGAGGCACGGCGTTCTCGTAATTGTCCGATACGTGGAAGACATCTTTATATCTATCGTCCATTACGAGAACGTAGCCCGAGCTGCCCAGTTTGAACCTCGACAACGCTATGGCCGTCTGTTCCATAGGCAGTCGCTGCGAAAGGATGGAGCTTATGGCCGGAGCGTATGCGGCAAGCTCCACCTTTGCAGACGAGACGCCGTTCGATCTGAAGATGTCCTCTATGAGCTTGTTGCTGATGGTCCTTATAAATACCAGGAACAGCAGCATCAGGACAAAAAGGCTGAAGAAGATCTTTGCGACGATACCGATCCTCTTTTTTACATAGACCTCAGTGCCCTTCAGGTATCTCTGGACCTCCCTCATCCGGGGTTCCGTCAATCTCTGGTACACGAAATACTGGAAAATATTCGCAATGGTGGCACCGCTTATGATCGCGAAGGCCGTCCTCAGGGCGATCGTCAGGCCCGTGTGCTCAAATCCATAGAGCAGGATAAAGAAGACTATGGACGCGACATACCACTGCGCAGCCGACACGGCCATAAAGTAGAGCGGGAAATAGAGGACGGTGTAGAAGGTGAGCCTAGTAAATCTATCGTCCGTCTTGTTGTTGCGCACCCTCGCAGAGAACTCTTCTATGATCGAGAACGGCCTTATGCTCGCAAGGTACTGTATGCTGAGCGCTATTACCACAATGATGCCCGCGACGATCGATACAAACTTTATCACGTCCATTGTAAAGCTTATGGTTTTGACGGTCACATAGTATATGGCGGCGACTGCTATGAGCGTTATTATCACATTGGCAATCGTTATTTTCGTCTTAAATTTCATGTACCATACATATCGTAAATTTATTTTTTGTCAATGAACACATAACATGCATTGGGGAACGATGATACAGAAAAACGGGGACCGGGGGCGAATCATAGAGCGAACAAAAGAGACCCCCTTCATCGCGAGCCGGATGAAGGGGGTCTCATAAAGATTCTATTGCGGCCGATCGGTGCCCGTGCTCTATTCTACGTCCACGCTTATCTGCTTGGGCTTCGCCGACTCGGTCTTCGGTATCGTGACCTCGAGCACTCCGTCTTTGAACTTCGCCTTTACCCTGTCCTTGTCGACGGCCGTCGGCAGGTTGAAAGACCTCGTGAAAGAGCCATACGCCCTCTCCATCCTGTAGTAGTTTTCTTCCTTTGTTTCCTTCTCGCACTTCCTCTCTCCCTTCAGGATGAGCAGGTTGTCCTTTACCTCTATGGAAAAGTCCTTCTTCTCGAGTCCTGGCAGCTCGGCCTTCAGCACGACGTTGTCCTTGGTCTCAAAGATGTCCACCGCCGGGCTCCACGAGCCTGTCGCGAGCTCGATGTCCGGGAACCTGACCTTTCCTATATTTTCGTCGAACAGTCTGTTGATCCGCTCCTGGATGGTCGTAAGATCCTTGAACGGGTCCCACCTTGTTATTGTTGCCATACTGTACCCTCACCTCCTCTGTCTATTTCTTTTCCTCGAACTCCGCGTCTATGACGTCTTCTTTCTTTTCAGCATCGCCGGCCCCGCCGCCGTTCCCCTGCGTATGGGCCTCGGGGCCTTTAGCATCGGTCGATGCCTTCTTATACATCTCCTCGGCAAGATGGTGCGACGCCTTCGTAAGCTGCTCTATAGATGCCTTCATCCTCTCGATGTCCCTCTCCTCAAGCACCGCCTTGGCCTTTTCCAGACTGTCTTCCAGACTCTTGACCTCGTCCGGATTCAGCTTGTCCTTATTGTCGCTGACGAGCTTCCGGATGCCATAGATGAGATTGTCGAGGTTGTTGGCCACCTCGATCCTCTCCTTGTTTTTCTTGTCTTCGTCCGCATGCCGTTCGGCCTCCTTGACCATCTTCTCGACATCGTCTTTCGAAAGCCCGCTCGACGCCGTAATCACGATCTTCTGCTCCTTGCCTGTCGCAAGGTCCTTTGCGGACACATTGAGTATACCGTTTGCATCTATGTCGAACGTGACCTCTATCTGTGGGATGCCCCTTGGTGCCGGAGGCAAGCCGACGAGCTGGAACCTCCCAAGGGTCCTGTTATCGGAAGACATCTCCCTTTCACCCTGCAGTATGTGTATCTCGACGCTCGTCTGGTTGTCGGCAGCGGTCGTGAAGACCTCGCTCTTCCGCGTCGGTATAGTAGTGTTCCGGTTGATGAGCTTCGTCATGACGCCGCCGAGCGTCTCTATGCCGAGCGAGAGCGGCGTGACATCGAGCAGGAGCACGTCCTTTACTTCTCCCGACAGCACGGCGCCCTGGATCGCCGCCCCAACGGCAACGACCTCGTCCGGGTTGACCCCTTTATGCGGCTCCTTGCCGAAAAAGTCTTTGACCATCTCCTGTATCTTCGGCATCCTCGTCTGTCCGCCGACAAGCACCACCTCGTTGATGTCGGAGGGCTGAAGGCCGGCGTCCTTTAGTGCCTGTTTCATCGGCTCAAAGCTCATCTCCAGCAGGTCCATGCATATCTGCTCCAGCTTCGCCCTGCTCAGCTTCAGCACCAGGTGTTTCGGACCAGATGCGTCCGCCGTGATGAACGGGAGATTGATCTCGGACTCCATCGTGGACGACAGCTCTATCTTGGCCTTCTCGGCCGCCTCCTTGAGACGCTGGATGGCCATGATGTCTTTGCTGAGGTCGATGCCCTGGTCCTTCTTGAACTCGCCTATGATCCACTCTATGATACGCTGGTCTATATTGTCTCCGCCAAGGTGCGTGTTCCCGTTTGTAGACTTGACCTCAACGATGCTCTCCCCGACCTCGAGTATCGATATATCGAATGTACCGCCGCCAAAGTCGTAGACGGCTATGACCTCTTCCTTCTTCTTGTCAAGACCGTACGCAAGCGCCGCTGCCGTAGGCTCGTTTATTATTCTTTTTACATCAAGCCCCGCTATCTTCCCTGCATCCTTGGTCGCCTGGCGCTGGCTGTCGTTGAAATACGCAGGGACGGTTATCACTGCCTCGGTCACCTTCTCGCCCAGGTATGCCTCCGCAGCCTTCTTGAGCTTCTGGAGGATCATCGCCGAGATCTCCGGGGGAGAATAAAGCTTGCCCTTTATGCTGATCCTCACATCCTGATTGTCCGCGGACACGACCTTATAGGGCACCATCTTCATCTCCTGCGTCACCTCGTTATATCGTCTGCCCATGAACCTTTTTATGGAGTATACCGTGTTCTCTGCGTTTGTGACCGCCTGACGTTTTGCCACCTGACCAACGAGAATCTCCCCCTCCTTGGTAAAGCCCACGACAGACGGCGTCAGTCTGCTGCCTTCTTCGTTAGGGATAACGACGGGCTCGCCCTTTTCAACGAAGGCCACGACAGAATTAGTAGTCCCTAAATCTATGCCTATTACTTTTCCCATGATTTTACTCCTTTACCCTAAAAAATAATCACTTATAACCCATCGTCAATATTTGTCAGCAGTCCCATAAGATTTGTCATTTTTATTTGAAACGATTGTTCTATATTATAAATTAACCCCTTAAACTGGAATGATTTTTTCATTGCTGATACGTAACAGATGACTTATATTAAAGTCTACATATCATGAATACAAAAAACAATACACCTGAAACAACCATATTGTCGGAAGTGGAGAAGCTCATAAGACTGTTCTCCTTTTATCCGGAGGGGCATACTTATCTTACTGTGGCATCGACCCGTATATACAATGTCATCAAGCAGCAGTTCGGGGCCTTGAACACCGCTATCTATTCCGTCGATAGAAGGAACATATCCATAGACAATACTGTGATCGAGGGGTTCGATAAACTCTCGAGGCTGCTGTTCTATAAACGGATAAAAACCCTTATACTCCATAATACTATCAAGCTCCAGGAACTGGTCGTATTCGTGCAGTCGGTATCGAAAGGAGACCTTATCCTGCCCAGGGACAGGAGCATAAAGCAGGTGCTCTTTACCGGCAACATCTCGAGCATAGAGGTGGAAGAAGTCGATTATGATACCATCAGAGAGGAGCTTGAAAAGGAATCGGAACAGCAGGTGGAGACGCCGGAGGACAGCGTCGAGCTCGAAAATGTCGTACAGGACCTTTCGGACGACGAGCAGGAGGCGATAAGGCTCATCGGCCTTATTGAAAAGGAAAACAACCCGTCCAGGTATACCGATCTGTCCGATGCGCTCATCGCGATAATACAAAGGCTCACAGACATAGAGAAATACGAGATACCGCTCATTGCGATAAGGACATACACGCAGCACGCCTACCGGAAAGGCGGGGTGCAGGCAATCACAGAGGTGGCAAGGAAACAGGTCGAGCTCATCTCGATGGAGAAAGGCATGATACAGCAGATCATCACACCGATAACAACGGGCAATCCTTACTATTACGACGCGTCCGTCGCTATGGTAAAGATAGTCGGCGAGCCGGCCGCAAAGGAGCTTGCGGACATGATGATCGGGACAGAGACAATACAGTCTTTGAAATTCATTGCGAGGGCATTGTCGGCATTCGAGAAAGGCGCGTATCACCATCTTGAGAAGATCATGCTCTCCGGCAACCACAGGGCAGCAACCGTAGCCATCGATACAGCGGCAGCCATCAAGGGAGCCCCGGAACACGCAATAGCACACGCCCTGAAGAACAACGACACCAGGGTAAAGAAGAAGGCACTGCAGGCACTGTTTGATCTGAATACGAATACAGGCAACGGCATCATCGACAAGCTCATCGTCGGAAGCTCCGAACAGAGGCTAACAAGCCTGACGATAAGCATGATAGGCAAATACAGGCGGGCAGTCTTTATACCCGGGATCAGGCATATACTGTCCGATCAGGCTGTCCCCTACTCCATAAAGCATGACGCCCTGCTTGTACTCGGCGAAATCGGAGGCAGGGACGCTGTAAATGTGATCATCGCATCCATTTTCGGGCCCGGCGCGCTCCTGCCAAAACAATATCCCGATATAAAACTTGCGGGGATAAAGGCCCTTGCCATGTCAATGAACGAGATTGCTCTTGCAAATCTTGTAAAACTGTTGGAAAGTAGGGACGCACGCATACGGGAAACAGCTTGGAACGCACTCTACGAGATCGGGAAAAGAATAAATGTCTGATAACGGACAATTCGGCACGCTTGTGACCCTGATTACAGGGACAGTAAAAAACCTGTCGCTCTATCCAAAGACACACCCCACGATCAAGACGGCGGTCCATGGGGTCAACGAGATACTCCACAGTCTGCTTGCCACGCGCAGGGAGCTGGTCGTCGCCGTTGTCAAGAACACCCTGCTCGTGGACAGGACCCCTTTTTATACGACGACCAAGGGCGTGGAGGAGTTCATAGACAGACTTATCGCCCTCGAGATCAACGGGATTATCTTTTACAGGACGATAAACGAAAAGGAGATACTCATCCTGTTGGAGAGCCTCACAATCCAGCCGGAAGAGTTGAAAAAACAGAAAGGCCTGCCGGAGAGGCTCAAGAATATGGGGGTCAGGGGGGTAGAGATAAAGAAGATAGAGGAGGACGTAAAGGTCGAGATCTTCAAAACATACACGGCGGCGAGAAACGAGATCGTCAATATAATGAGCGAGTTGAGGCTCGGCCATATACCCGAGAAAACAAAGATACAAGAGATGCTCAACGATTTAAACGAGGCCATGCTGAAAGACAAAAACACCCTCCTCTGTCTTACGATGCTCCAGGATTACGATGAATATACCTTCAACCATTCCGTGAACGTCGGCATACTCTCTTTATCGCTTGCACAGGAGCTCGATTTTAAAGGAGACGACTTGCTGTTTGTAGGGCTGTCCGGCATTCTGCACGATATCGGAAAAACAAGAATTAATCGAGACATAATACTTAAGCCATCGGAATTAAGCGAATATGAATGGGATGAGATGCGGAAACACCCTGTGCACGGAAGGGACATTATAAAGGAAATAGGCGGCATAAGCGATATCACGGCCCATTTCGTCCTCTATCATCATCTCAGATACAATCTTTCGGGGTATCCACGTCCTGATGGCATAGCCTCCCAGCCGGAGGGCTCGAGGATAATAGCAATAGCAGACACCTATGACTCGATGACGACACTACGGCCCTATCAAAGGAGGTTCGATCCGAAAGAATCCATGGAATTGCTGAACAGCCGGGTAAACGAAGATTTCGACATGGAGTACGTAAAGGCATTCACCAAAACACTCGGCATATACCCTATCGGGTCGGTAGTAAGGCTCGATACAAACGAGATAGGCGTTGTTACGAGAACGAACGATGCGGCCACCCAGAGGCCATTCGTAAAGCTCATACTCGATGCGTCGGGCAACGCGATAGAACAGATGGAGGAGCTATCGCTTGAAGAAAAAGACACCTCGACACGGCACTACAAAAGGACCATCGTGGCGACCGTGGGGAGCGCACAGCAAGGCCTGATAGACCTGAACAGGTACATGAAGTGAAGGACCGCCTACGTTAGCCCGAGGACTTCGGCCATGCTGTACAGGCCGGGTTGTTTTCCCGCGGCCCACTTGGCTGCGAGCACGGCGCCCTGCGCAAAGTTTTCCCTGCTCGTCGCCCTGTGCGTTATCTCGAGCCGCTCCCCGGCACCGATGAACATGACCGTGTGCTCGCCTACGACGTCGCCGCCGCGCAGGGACTGAATACCGATTTCACCACTGCGCCTCGCACCAACAGCGCCATGGCGCTCGTACCTTGCTATTTCCTCGAGCGGTCTACCGTAGGCATGGGCAATGATATCGGCCAGCTTCAGTGCCGTACCGCTCGGTGCATCCACCTTGTTTCTATGGTGTGCCTCCACGATCTCCGCATCATAGCTGCCCCCGAGCGCCCGGGCGGAAAGTTCGACGAGCTTAAAGACGACGTTCATCAGGACGCTCATGTTCGGGGCCATAACAATTGCCGTCTCGCTGCCCGCACGATGAATCGCCTCCATCTCTGTTTTGGCGGAGAACCCCGTCGTACCGATGACCATGGATATGTGCCTGTCCTGTGCGTACCGGAGTACCGAGAGCGTCGAGGCGGGCGCGGAAAAATCTATGATGCAGTCTACCCTGCCCTTTATGTCATTAAAATCATCCGAGACCAGGACCCCGGACTTCCTGCTGGACACGACCGTGCCGATGTCGACGCCTACGGACGGATGCCCCTTCTTCTCGACAACAGCCACAATACTACAGGACGGGTCCTCAAGCAGCAGCTTCGATATCTGCATACCCATCCTGCCCATAGCGCCGTTGACAGCGACAGCGATGGGCTCAGTCATTTATAAGTCCTTGTCTCACCATGACCGCTTTAAGCCTGCCCAGGTTCGTTCCGGTCATCCTTGTAAGGGGCAGTCTTATCTCATCGGAGATCCACCGCATAAGATGGGCGGCCGCTTTTACAGGAATGGGATTGCTCTCCATAAACATGGCCGAGTGCAGGTCCCACAGCTTCAGGTTTATAGCATTGGCGGTATCCATATCACCCTTCTCATATGCCCTGAACATCTTCACCATCTGCCCGGGCACGATGTTCGAGGTAACGGATATCACGCCCTTTGCCCCCACAGCCATACTCGGCAGTGCCGTAAAATCATCCCCGGAAAGCACTATAAAGTCCTTCCTGCACAGCTTTATGGTCTCCGTGACCTGCTGGAGGGAGCCTGTGGCCTCTTTTATGCCGATGATATTTTTTATCTCCGATAGCCGCGCTATAGTATCGGGCAGCATGTTGACGCCCGTCCTCCCCGGTACATTGTAAGGGATGAGGGGTATTTCAACGGCCTCTGCGATGGCGCGAAAGTGCTCGTACAAGCCGTTTTGCGTGGGCTTGTTGTAATACGGGGTTATCGCGAGCGCTGCATCGGCACCAGCCTTCATGGCATGAGAGGTTAGCTTTACGGCTTCTTTCGTGCTATTAGAGCCTGTCCCCGCTATAACGAAGCACCTCCCGTCCGCGACCTCTACGGTATAATCTATGAGCATCTCGTGCTCGTCGAAGCCGAGCGTTGCGGACTCTCCGGTCGTACCGCACGGGACAAGACCGTGTATGCCTGCCCTTATCTGTCTCTCCACAATCCCTTTATACGACCTCTTGTCTATTCTATCGTCTTTGAACGGTGTTATGAGTGCGGTAATGATACCGCCTATATGCTTAGTGGACATCTATCTCCCCCTTGAATACCTCTTCCGCAGGTCCAGTCAGGTATACATGGTTGTCCTTCGTCCATTCTATCTCGAGGTCTCCGCCCCTGAGATGGATCAATACCTTTTCCTTGTTTTTGTTGTTCAACACGCCTGCCACACCGGCAGCGCACGCACCGGAGCCGCACCCCAGCGTCTCACCTGTCCCTCTCTCCCACACACGCATCTTCAACTCGTTATCGTTGATCTTCTCGACGAACTCCACATTGGTCTTTTTGGGAAACAGCTTGTTGTTTTCGATAGCGGTGCCATACTTCGCTACATTGAACTTGTCTATTCTATCCATAAAAATCACCGTATGAGGGTTCCCCATCGATACGCATGTGATCTTGAACTCTACATCCTCGACTTTTATCGCCCTGTTTATTACTCTTCCGCTGAGCCTTATCGGAATGAACCTGGCATCGAACGCCGGCTCGCCCATATCGACCCTTATCCTCTCGCCCCTTATTACCGGCTTCTTGATACCTGCGAGGGTCTCTATTTCGAGTTCGCGTCTCCCGGTATACCCATGCTCGAGAACATACTTCGCAACGCACCGTATACCGTTACCGCACATCTCCACCTCTCCACCGTCCGCGTTAAAGATGCGCATCCTGAAGTCAGCGGCCCTCGAAGGCAGTATCATCAACAATTGGTCCGCGCCTATTCCAAAACCCGTGGCACACAGCTTTTTGATCTGCTCGGTAGAGAGCCTCTCTTCCTTTTTAATCGCATCTATTACTATAAAATGGTTCCCGGTGCCCTGCATCTTCGTAAATTTTATAGTCTTTTTAGGCATCTGTACTCCTCACCTTGATAAAAGAAGGAATCCGCTCCCCCCTTGTAAGATCGCTGTCGGTCTCCCGCTTTCTGATAACATAATAATCTTCTCCGTCCACGAGCACCTCCGCCGCCCTCTTTCTCGAATTATAGTTCGAAGACATGGAGAACCCATAAGCACCCGCGCTCATAACGGCTATCATTTGGCCCCTTTCAAGCAAAGGCAGGCTCCTCCGGTGCGCAAAGAAATCGCCAGACTCGCATATCGGTCCGACAACGTCCTGTTGGAATCTTCTTGCGCTTGTTTCGATCACCGGCAGTATCTCATGGTACGCATCGTAAAGGCTCGGTCTTATCAGATCGTTCATCCCGGCATCCACAATCATAAATCTCCTGGTCCCATTCTGTTTCCTGTATAGCACCTTTGTCGCAAGAATGCCAGCGTTACCGACGAGCACCCTGCCTGGCTCGAGTATGAGCTTGACGCCAAAGCCTTTCAAGGCGCCCTCTATCGCCCCCGCATACCTGTCCGGCTGGGCGGCCTGCTCGTCCTTGTACGTTATCCCGAGCCCCCCTCCTATATCCATATACCGTATATCTATGCCATCGCGCCCGAGCCCCCTTACCAGCCCCAGGACCCTTCGCAAGGCCGATACTATCGGAGATACGTCGGTCAACTGCGAGCCTATGTGCATGTCCACCCCGACGATCTTCAGATTGGGCTTCGACCTGGCGTACACATATGCGTCCCGGGCATACCTGATATCGATGCCGAACTTGTTCTTTTTCAGGCCGGTCGATATGTATGGATGGGTCCGGGGATCTATGTCGGGGTTGATCCTGATGCTTACGGGCGCCTTGAGTCCGAGACCGCCCGCCACGGCGTCCACGGCATCCAGCTCTTCGAGCGACTCTGCATTGAACATCAGTATATCGTTCTTGAGCGCAGAGCGTATCTCTCCAGCCGTCTTGCCCACTCCGGAATAGACCATTTCCCTGCCTTCCACGCCGGCCCTTACGGCCCTGAACAGCTCTCCGCCGGACACTATATCCGCGCCTGCCCCCATCGAAGAGAACAGGGAGATGATAGCGATGTTGGGATTCGCCTTTACCGAGTAGCAGATCAACGGCACCGTGCCGGCAAACGCCCGCTTAAAAACATCGTAGTGTCTCCTCAGCGTCCTCGTGCTGTAGATATACACGGGCGTGCCTGTCCTCCCCGCTATGGTCCTCACCTTCACGTCCTCGCAGTAGAGCTCGCCGTTCCTGTAGTTGAAGAAATTCATCTTCCTCTCCTGTAAAGTATTGTATAGTTTTCCGATGGTGCGCTCTCGTTGTGTTGCCGGGAATCATCGACGGCCGTTATGTGGTATGTAGTATACCCGGTGCGCGCCCCTGTGTCTACATATGTGGTGCCGGATATCGGCCGTGCATTGACGCGGACGAAGCCTTTGCCGTTCCCCGACTCCCTGTACACATAGTACCCCATGACGTTCGACTCCGTGTTCGGCTCCCAGCTCAGCGCGATCCCCCCATTCAACGGCGCGGCCGAGACCCCATAGGGCCTCGCGGGCGATACGAGGTCAGCGGGCACGGCGATGATCTGGGAGGACGGTACGCTCTCTATGGGCGTGTCGTGCACCTTCGACACGCTCGTTACCTCGTAAAAATAAGGGACGTCGTTCTTCAGATCGCCGTCGATGTATGTCGTTCCAGATATCAGTGCCGGATTTATGGGGAACAGGGGGAAATCTCCCATCTTCGGGCTCCTGTAGACGTTGTAATACACGGTCTTGTTTATCCTGGAGCCGTCGATGTACGCGGTCGGGGAGAGCCATGAAAGCTCTACGAAGTGATCGCCGGACTTTGCGCGTATGCCGGATGGCTTGAGAAAGGGCTTGTCCCAGGAGACGACCGCGGTGTTGGACGAGTCGCTCACGATATCGTTCTTCGTGACCGTAAACACCAGGTAGGAATACCTGACCCGGTAGTTCAAATCCATATCTTTCACCGTCGTGTAGCGCTCACCGGGCCTATAGTCGTACCGCCATTGCTTATAGACCTCTTTTTTGCCCGTATCGATGTCCTTTATAGGGATAGCGGACCTTACAAGGTTGAAGCCTTTTATGTCTTTCAGCGCGGTCCCATCGGTGTTTTTGTCCGGAATCGTCCATGACAGCATCACGCCGTTCCCCCTTGCCAGTGCTGTAAGATCGTTTATCGCTACGGGCTTTGCAAGCGGGTACGGCACCGGGGACGCCTTCAGGCCGCACCGCGGGGCCAGTGTAACGGCCATAAGCAGGCACAGCGTGGAGAAAAGGGCCCGGCGCATGACGTCTGCCCGTTTGTCAAAAAGTCTATACGACATAGATAATTGGAAAAGATAACATATCTTTCCCTATTATCCAACAGAATCCGGACCCTGCTTCTGTTTTACCGCGGAGTGATCCCCCGTTTCAGGGAATAAGATAGCAAAAAAGCTGTACCAGTATGAGCGATTACCTGTATCGAGCTATTTCACGGCCATTGGGGGCCGGTGTATGGGAAGTACTGAGGGCCCTTGGCTACACCAACCAATTCGGTTACAATGTTACCCCTGTAATTCGCAACCCAGACGTTGCCTTTTGAATCTATCGCTATGCCGGTCATGGTTGGGCCAACTGCATAAGTCCCTATAGTGGTACCTGCTGGACTTAATTCGGTTACAGTGTCACTTCCATTATTCGTTACCCAGACATTGCCTTTTGAATCTATCGCTATGGCGGCTGGAGTAACACCGACACCATACGTCCCAATGGTTATACCTGTAGAGCTTAATTCGTTTACTGTATTATTATCTTGACGTGAAACCCAGACATTGCCTTTTGAATCTATTGCTATGCCAGCTGGATTATCCCCTACACGATACGTCCCAATGGTTACACCCGTAGAGTCTAATTTGGTTATTTTGCCCTCGAGGAAATTAGTTAGCCAGAGATGACCTGAACTATCTATCGCTCTATCCCCTGGGAAGAAACCTGCATCGTATATTCCAACAAGTGAACCTGTAGGGCTTAATTTGGTTACCCCCGTCCTGGTTAAAACCCAAACATTGCCGAGTGCATCTATCGCTATGCTATGTGCGTAGAGGTCGTCAACTGCGTAGGTTCCAATGATTACGCCTGTGGAACTCAATTCAGTTACAGCAGAACCGTTCCCTATACAGTTAAAATTCGCAACCCAGACATTACCGGATGCGTCTATGGCTATGTCGGCGGGCCACTTGCCTACAGTGTACGTGTAGGCGGTGTAACTCTTGGAGTTGCTCCCACACCCAGCCACAGACGCTATCACCATAACAATAGTAATGAAGCGTAAGATTCTCATAAGAGACACTTCTTTCATCTTCTGGCCTCAGAAGTATTACCGCTTCTTCTTTCCCATCCGTCTCTTTACGAAGAATATGAACATGAACGGCACAAATAGCACCAGTATATTGGTAACAGTTACCGATGGTGGAAAAGGAACTGTACTATTACTACATTGACCCGGCGTGCAGCCAGTCGTACAAGTCGACGTTACCACAGTTCCTGTCACAATTCCTCCCGTAGATCCTCCCAAAGTTCCTCCACTCTGTCCATTCCCTGGTGGATTTGGGTTCAATAAGGTAAAATATTCTACTGGGCCATCTGCTTTGGAATTTAATACATTGGTAGATGTTCCCCATGTCTGAACATTATAATATACTTGTCCATAAGTACATCCTGAGATGTCGTTTTCAGCATTATACACAGCACATCCTTGATTGTATCCTGGTACAATAGTAGTACACCCTGGATAAACTGCATAGGATTGATAGGAAGATGGATTGTTCAGAGAAATAACGGGAGATTCACCACAAGGGGTACCATCTGGATAATAAAAGGAAACTTGTGCATAAATATTATTACCTCCCACTACTGTCCCAACGTTCAATCATCAAAGCACGGTAACATATTAAAAGTAATAGAGTATAGGGCAAAAATGATTTTTATCGATTTGAGCTTGGGAATGCTTTTAAGTCATACTTTTGTAGCAATACAAAAGGAGATGGCTTATGAATACTGGAACAACCATTTTTTCTCAGCTTATGGATTTTATTCCAAGTTATGAGTTTCGCAAATGTGTAGAACGGTATGGTGGCAATTACAAAGTAAAGAGTTTTTCATGCTGGGATCAATATCTCTGCATGGCATTTGCCCAACTAACATTTCGAGAAAGCCTACGAGATATTGAGACATGTCTGCGAGTAACAAAGCACAAACTTTATCACATGGGTATACGAGGCAAAGTTGCTCGCAATACTCTGGCTCATGCTAATGAAACAAGGGACTGGCGAATCTATGCTGACTTTGCTCAAGTGCTTATCCAGACCGCACGAGCCTTGTATTCCAACGATGACTTCGGATTGGAACTCAAACAAACAACTTTTGCACTGGATGCTACTACTATCGATCTTTGCCTTTCATTGTTTCTGTGGGCTAAATTCCGTAAAGGGAAAGGCGCTGTGAAGATGCATACACTTTTAGATTTACGAGGGAATATACCCACTGTTATCAAGATAACAAATGGTAAAGTTCACGATGTCAATATTCTTGATGAGCTTATTATGGAAGCCGGTGCGATTTATATAATGGATCGTGGTTACCTGGATTTCGCCCGCCTTTACAGGGTCAACCAATCTTTGGCATTCTTTGTAACTCGTACGAAAAGCAATTTTAATTTTAAGCGTCTTTATTCTCAGCGCGTTGACAAAACCACGGGCGTGCAATCCGATCAAATTATCGTAGTCAAAGGTTTTTATGCAAGAAAAGATTATCCACAGCATCTGCGTAGGATTCGTTTCTTTGATACAGAAAATAACAGAGGAATAATCTTTTTAAGCAACAATTTCACATTACCTGCGTTGACAATTGCTCAGCTTTATAAATGTCGCTGGCAAATAGAATTGTTCTTTAAATGGATAAAACAACACCTGAGAATCAAGGCGTTTTACGGCACTACAGACAATGCAGTGAAAACTCAAATATGGATTGCAATCTCAGTTTATGTGCTGGTGGCTATTATAAAGAAACAACTGAAACTGGAACACAGCCTTTATACAATTCTACAGATTTTGAGTGTAACACTTTTTGAGAAAATACCGATCTCTCAGATACTTACAAACATAGATTGGGAAGAGCAAGTATGTGGTATGCATAACCAGTTGAATTTATTTACTTAACATTGGGACAGTAGTGACGGTGTGTGTGTGTGAAACACACGCCTTTTACCGTCTTCATAGAGCCTCCTATTCAAACTGTTTCTATTTAAAACCCCGTTCCCGGGGATTAAATCAAATCTTTCATCGGGGGCGATTCGTGAATCGCCCCTCCAGTTCTGCATCCAGAGGTCACATACGACAGGAGTAGGTTTCCAGTATCGGCTACCTTTTACGACATGACAAGGTATTTGTCAAGAGGGAGGAATTTCAGACTTGTCATGTAAAGTTCAAAAGTGCGCCATATTCTACAGCTCCCATCATTTATGGGCGCCCTATACAGAAAACAAGTGGTATTTGATTACCGCTTCGTTACTATACCGATAATCATTCCATATTCAGGTTTGTACAGGGGCAGGATAGTATCTGGAGAGACCCTCACAAGATCACGGATGAGGTATCACCGCAATGGAAACAGATCCTTGAGGATTGCAACGTAACCATAGTCTATGCCCTGTCTCCCCAGGCAAAGGGCAAAATAGAGCGCCCGTATCAATGGCTGCAGGACAGGCTCGTCAGAGCCTGTGCACGGAACAACATCAAGACCCTTGCATCTGCACAGGAGGTCTTACTCTATGAGGTCAAGAGATACAACCACAGACAACGGCACAGTACCATCGGGGAAATACCGATAGTACGGTTTGAGAACGCTATATGAGAATCTATCCTGATATCGAAAAAGGACTTGCCGGGATACGATGCTGGCATAACGGGAAACTGCTCGATGCTTTAACCGTCAAACAGCCTGCGTCACCGGACGCACACGTCCTTCAACGAGCAGGAAAGACACGAGAGCCGGGAGCGCTTTGGGGGACATTTGCCCGAGATGCCGAGATGGCAGAGCGCGAAGTCATACTTGACGGGGTCCGCTGGATCGAAGCGCTTGAGGCGCTCCGTAATATCTATGGCGGTCTTCATGTCCATGGACTTTCTTTCCGTGAGCCCGAGGTGCCTTGCGATCCTCGCTATGTGCGTATCAAGGGGTATAACGAGCTTGCTCGCCGGTATGAATTTCCATAGTCCGAAATCGACGCCGTCGTCCTTTCTTACCATCCATCTGAGGAACATGTTGGACCGCTTGCAGGTGCCTCCCCTGTCCGGCGACGGGAGCATCTGGAGGAGCCCGAACGGGTACGCCCTTTTCCCATAGACGATCGCTGTGTCCCCTGCATAGAAGGCCCGAACGAACTTCGACAGCGCATACATGGTATTCGGGTCGTCTTTACCGAAAGCCTGGCCGAAAAATCCTCCGAGCGAGCCGTACTCGTTCAGCATGCGGGACAGCAGGTGCAGAAAGGCTACGATGTCCGGCGTCGTATTCATCCTATACCGTATGCCGTCGAACATGCGTCCGTCCCTCCCGGCATCGAAGTCCAGGACGAACCCATAAGGGCTCGGGCCCATGATACGGAATATCCTCTCGAGCACCGGCTTGAACAGATCGATCCTGCCGTAGGCCAGGCAGGAAGCGATAAAGCCTGCTGTCTCTCTATCGGCACGCCTCCCATACCTGTGGGGGAATTCGACAGGATCATGGGCGATACGCTGCTTGAAGTCGTACCGCCTGTAAAAGGCCTCCAGTGTCCGTTGTAACAAATCCATACCGTATATCCATTGAGCTGCTTGCTTATTAGCAGCAGAGAGACTATATTTGGCACAGGAAAGATGGAATCATATACAGTCTATATACACATACCATACTGCAAGAAAAAATGCAGGTATTGCAGTTTTCTATCCACGACGCCTGACTCCAACGACCTTGATACCTATATAGAGGCTGCACGATCGGAGCTCAAGCTCTACGGGCCGTTTTTGTCCGGGCGGAGGGTCAAAAGCATATACGTAGGGGGAGGTACGCCGTCCTTGTTGGATTCCAGACAGCTCAAGCAGCTCCTGAGTGCGGTGTATTTGTCCCTGTCGGTCGAAGGCGACAGGGAGATCACCATAGAAGCGAACCCGGAAAGCGCATCTTTGGAAAGGCTAAAGTCCATGCACGATGCGGGCTTCAACCGACTCAGTATCGGACTTCAGTCTTTCGATGACACTGTCTTAATGTCGCTCGGCAGGCTCCACGATGCCCGATCTTCTTTCTCTGCTATAGAAAAGGCAAGGAACGCAGGCTTCCACAATATAAATGCCGACATCATATACGGTATTCCGTCCCAGGACATCGGGAAAGAGCTGGACGGCGTCAAGGCACTCGGGCCGGAACATGTCTCATTCTACTACCTTGCGGTAGAACAGGGCACCCCCCTGTCTATGGACAAGCGCTTCACGCCGCTCAACGACGAGATATTCGAGGAGCTTTACCTGCGGGTACATGAAGAAATGGTCCGCATGGGGTACGAGCACTACGAGGTGTCCAACTTCGCGAAAAAAGGATTTCAGTCCGTTCATAATATGAACTACTGGGAGCGCGGCGATTACCTCGGGATAGGTTCCGGCGCCCACGGCTTTTTCAAAACAGGACTGCCCTGGATAGGCATGACGGCCCAGGCGAGATACGAGAATGCATACCCCCCTTCCGCCTACAGGGGAAAGGTGTCCGGAAACGACGGCGGCAGCGCATTCCCTATAAGCAGGGTCGAAGTGCTGGACAGGGACGCAGAGATACTTGAGCATATATTCCTCTCCCTCAGGACATGGAAGGGCATCGATACAGCACTCGTGAAGAACAAAACGTTGCTCAAACATCTTACGGATGACGGCCTGATACGGATAGACAACGACAAGCTGAGCCTTACCGCAAAAGGCATGTGCGTTATGGACGGCATCGTAACGGAACTGTTCTGAGTTCCACGTACCCGGGCATCGATAATGAAAAAGCTCAACGATCCCGCTGTGCTTGAACGCTTCAAAAAAGGGGACGTCTCTGCATTCGACGAGATCATCGCTGCCTATCAGGACAGTATATACGGGCTCTGCTTCCACATGCTCGGGGACTATCATAACGCGCAGGACGCTGCACAGGATACGTTCCTCAAGGCATACCAGAGCCTCAAGGGCTTCAAGCAGGACGCATCGATTTACACGTGGTTGTACCGCATTGCAGTCAACACCTGTATCGACTATAAAAGAAAGTTTACATTCGAATCCCTGTTCAAACACCATTTCAACGACGAAAGGCTCATCGAGCAGGAGCCGTCCGACGAGCCCTCTCCCGAAAGAATTTCCGAATCGAGGCAGTCGGCCGCTACCTTGAAAAAGGCTCTCGATAAACTGTCGAAAAAACTGAAGGCCGTCATACTTCTCAAAGAGATCGAAGGGCTCTCATACGAAGAGATAGCTTACACCCTCGATATATCCATAGGGACCGTCAAATCGAGGATCTCGAGGGCACGGGATGAGCTGAGGGTGCTGATGGAGGGGACACACCGTGGCGGCGGCAGCCAATGACGCACTTATGGGCAAGAATGGAGCTGAAGGGGATCGAACCCTCGACCTCTACAATGCCATTGTAGCGCTCTCCCAAACTGAGCTACAGCCCCATAATGGTCTATCCCTGTAAAAAAAAGCCGCGCTGCCCTGGTCACGCTCTGGACCAGACTTATTTCTCTTTATCAATAAATCGTTTCGGTGACGGCGTGTGCAGCTCTTCTCTCAGACGCACGATACTGCTCTCCAGCTCTCTCAATCTATCTATCGAGGGAGCAAAGAGCTTGATGTCCTCGAGTCCGGACTTCGCGGTCGTATAGAGCTGATGTCCCAGCTCATAAACGGACAGGTTGTACTGCCTTCGTATCTCGTACAGCTTGATCTTCTTTTTGAAGAAATGCATGTTCTCTACGAGGTTACGCTTTACGGCGTCCAGTAATTTTTCCAATTTCTCGGGTATCTTCTGTTCACTCATAGTAGTATTATATACACCACCTTATTGCCGTAAGTCAATCGATAACTTCAAAAACAACGACCGCGGCTGCTCCCCCCCCATCAAATATGTTCCTATTCCCCGTTTTCTCGATCCCGCCCCCGTTCCCGTTTTTCTTGATTTAATCGCGCAACATGATACCAGCTTTAGCTATGCGTTCGAATGCACTCGTATACATACTGTCCATCATGGCAGCAATCTTCATAGGTTGGTTTTTATTCAATCCCGGCTTCAGCGGCATCATTGAATATACGATAATGCTGGCCTTCTTTGTCCTGATCGCATGGTCCGTCCTTGTATTCTTTGTACCCGACAGAGAAGAACGTGGCTATCTCGTGTCCATCTTCCTGGTCGCTCTCGTATTAAGGATACTCGTATCCATGCTTGTTCACACCCTCCTTCCGCCGGGCTATTTTGCGCCGGACGAAGCCGGAATATTGGAGAACGGCAGATGGTTTGCGGAGTCGTTATCTGGCTCGATCAGCTATTACGGTCATCCCGACAGTCCGGCGACCATCGCTGCAATGGTCTTTTATATGTTCGGCTACAAGCCAAACATCCTGTTCCTGCTCGTGAACTTTCTCGGTGCACTGTCTGTCTTGAATATATATTTCATAACAAAGCGGCTGTTTAATACGCAATCGGCGCGATACAGCGCAATGGTGGTAACGGTATTGCCTTCGCTCGTTCTATGGTCTTCGATGCCTACCAAAGACCCTTATTCACAATTCCTGATCACATCCGTCATCCATCTTGCATTAAGGGTCAAGGAACGATTCAGGATAAGCAACGTCATGCTTATCCTTGTTTCGATCGCACTGATCGGATTCATAAGGGGATACCTGCTGATCATAGTCCTGCTGGGCATCACCTCCTCGTTTATCCCGTTTCGCAGAGAAACATTCCTGAGGAACGTCATTGTCGTTGCACTGTTTGCCATGTCGTTCAGCTTGTTCTTCTCATCCTACGAGGCAAAAAAAGTCCCGAACTACGGAGAGAACCCACAGGGCGTGCTTCAGACATTGCAGCAGACAAGGAGCGGATTTTACACGGGCGGCTCCAAGATGCTCGGTACTATAGATGTCTCAAACCCAGCAAATGCCGTTATCTATTCGCCTCTATTGTTAGCAATGTTTTTCCTTGCCCCGTTCCCATGGGACATTACCGGCAGTATGATTCATAACCTTGCAACGGCGGAAAGCCTCGTGTGGTATTTTTTCTTCTTCTATGCAATCAAGGGGATTATAGGGGCCCTGAAAGAAGGGAAATTCGATATCATGCCTGTCCTTATAATGATCGGCGTATTGTCGGTTGCCTACGCACTCGCAATCACAAATCTCGGCGCTGCCTACCGTTTCCGGGGTCAGGTCTCCGGGCTTTTGTTGGTGTTCAGCGGCTACGGCCTGTACCTGAGGAAACAGACGAGGGCAAAGAATTACCCCACGGCCGACGCACAGAAATGACATTCCATGACGCCCGATCTCTTGCTTATCTCTATAGTTGTGCTATTAATTTGACACCCTATCATGAAGGAGAATTATAAGTGCGATGTTTTAAATGTCTTAAAGATGTACCATCAGGAACAACGGTATGTCCCCATTGCGGCCAGGCCCTTGTTCCAAAGACAGATAAACAGAAGAAGACCGAAGAAAATGCACGTCCTTCCCAACCCGGTATAAAAGAATATCAGATAGGCGACACGATAAGATCACGGTACGAAATAAGGGAGATCCTCGACAGGAAAGGTACAGGATATACCTATAAGGTGAGAGACAGGGAGAAGAGAAAGGTCTTCATCCTCAAGGAAATAAAGCCCTTCCTCTTCGTATCGGAAAATGCAAAAGCACGCTTTTTCGACACCGTGAAGACAATCGTAGGGATGAACATACCGGAGATTGTGGCCATACATGACTCTGGCGAAGACGACGGCGTCGTCTACATCGTATCGGAATACATAGAAGGCCTTACCCTCAGGAAGCTGCTCGACGTGAGGAAGGAGATGAAACAGTTCTTTAAAGGCGAGGAGCTCGAATCGATACTTACACACATATGCAAGGCACTCATAGAAGTCCACAACAACGGCATCACGCACGGCGATTTAAAGCCCGAGAACATATTCATCCTGCCCGGCGGGCTCAAGATAGCGGAGCTCGGCATCACGGCGTCTCTCTCTCCCCTCGATTTCATATCCATACAGCAGGACCTCGGCACCCCGTATAAATACATAGCCCCGGAAGTTATCATCGGCGGCGCACTGTCGAAAACAAGCGACATATACTCTCTCGGCGTTATCGTGTACGAGATGTTAACAGGCATCGTACCGGGGAGCGTTGCACCCGCCCCGTCTACCTACAACAACGAGCTTCCGGACGGTGTCAACGAGATATTATTAAAGGCGCTCCAGCAAGACCACGATCGGAGAACGCAGTACGTGTTCCAGTTCTATCAAGAACTGCTGCGGGTATTCGGTCAGAAGGCCAAAACATTGGATGAGAAAGCATGGGCACAGAAGGCCCCGGCGGGAATGGAACAGAGCGGGATCCTCAAAACAGAGATAGACGAAGAGCTCGCCATGTACATAGAGACGGGTGAAACATCAAAACAACCGGCAACAGGGCCGCCTGTGCCGCCCCCTGCTCACAAGGTAAAAAAGGAGCCGGCTGAAGGAATAAAGAGTGCCGTTCCTTCAGAACAGAGGACCGTGCCGGCCATAAATGGAGGACAGCAGGCCCAGGCATCGAAGCCCGAGGACGCCGTTATCGGACAGCCGGCGGAACACGCGGGACAGGGCAGGCAGGGGCATAAGAGGATCGAAGGCATCGAAGAAATCGCAAGACACCTTGAGAACGTCACGAATGAAATACAGGACAAAGCGGTACAAAAGCCCGTGCCCCCGGAACAACCCCCTCCCCCTCCCGTAAAGCCCCCTGTTGTATCGTACCCATCGGCGACTCCTGCGCCAGAATCGAAAACAAAGGAAAAATCGCCCATGGCCATGATTGTTGTTGTCCTGTCCATCGCTATAATAGGTGCCGTTGCCTTTGCATGGGTCATGCTGAAGCCTGCCGGCCGACAAACACAGGTTGCAAACGTCTCCCCTACAACCGCACGACGGGAAGAAAATAAAATTGCACCAGGCACCCCGGTTGTCCCAGGCACGCCGGTCGTCCAGCCAAAGCCGGTGGAGCAAAAGCCCGTGACACCCGAGCCCCCCCCCAGAGTCGAAGCGCCGGTCATGCCGCCGAAAAAGATAAGGAAACGCACCGAGCCCCCCAGAAGAGAGCGGAAGGTCGCCCTGGTAATACCAAAGCCACCACCGCTCCCAAAGTGCCCCGATGATATGATCTATATACCGTCGGGATATTTTATCATGGGCAGCAGCATGACGGACCCGCTGAGGGACTTCTCCGAGAAGGCCGATGTAAGAACATATGTAAGGTCGTTCTGTATCGATAAGTACGAATATCCTGACAGGGAAGGCATGGTCCCGAAATCGGATGTGAGCTTCAATACGGCAGAGCAGATCTGTGCAAACGAAGGGAGGAGACTATGCTCCGAGGAAGAATGGGAGAAGGCGTGTAAGGGACCGTCAAACCTGAAATATCCCTATGGCAACGTGTGGAACGCTTCCAAATGCGATACGCAAAACAAGGATGGGACAAACAGGTCCATAGTCACATCGGGCAGCTACAGGGCGTGTGTAAGCGGTTATGGCGTATACGATTTGAGCGGCAATGTCATGGAGTGGACCGACAGCGTGTTCTCGGCGCAGGACAGGGCGGACCGGGTCATAAAGGGTGGCTCATTCGCAAAGCCCGACTGGGCAACGAGGTGTGCATACAGGTATAACATGCTCCCGAACTCGGAAAACATCGAGGTAGGATTCAGGTGCTGCAAAGACGCGGCGAGGTAACCTCCTGGTGCAAGGTCTCATACCGAAAGCAGAGGGAAAATGGGGCTGCTTTTCGTTTCGTAAAAGGGATCCACAAAATTTTTCCGTAAAATTCTTTTTGACATCTACTCTCCCTTGTGTGCATAACACAGTCCAGAGAAACGCAGCATAGGCTTAGCACCTCTGAAAGTTGATTGTTAAAGGCCCTTACATGGGGGGGGACAATGCAGACAATTGAACGAGGAGGAGTTTATGAAGCAGTCAAAGGCTGTGTGTTCGACACTCACACACGGAATAAGAGTTTACCTGTTTTCGCTCTTTCTCGTTTTATTTCTTAAGCCTGGTATTACTTTTGCCGGTTATATTGTAGGCTTCTGGGCACCACCGCCTGCCTGGCAGACAACGCTTCCAGGATTTGACAGCAATTGCGGCTATTGTGAATGGGCAAACATGTGTACTTCTGGTACACCCATTACCGAATGGAATTGTACCCTCGATTGTAACTTCAACCTTATTAGTTGTAACGAAGTGGTAGATTATATTGGCTGGGTAGTAGAAGGTTGCTCAGATGGTACTCTTTCACCGCCGACCATTCATAACGATGAAGGCTTATGTCAAGCAGCAGCAATGTCCGCAGACAAGTTCGGACCCGATGGTCATTCCTTCCGGCAATATGCTTCACACCTTTGATCTCTTCGAGTCCCCGGGACCTGGTAGATTAAAAATGAATGCTGATCTAGGCTATTCGAGCCAGTCCAATAACTACACGGGGAGCCTTGGGTTGTCAGATTATATAACAGGGAAGTCGACACAATTATACTATATAGATTCTTATAATGGAATCACTTACACCACCTATCTTGGCAGTGTGGGTATTATAGAGAAAGGCGGCAATGTCGTGTCCGTAAACATAGGTGTGAACAACACGAGGACTACGTACAACTATACGGATGCATTTCCTGGCGGCGGCTTTGTATTTACCACAGCGACTGGCGGTGTCGGGTATACAGACACGGACGGTATTATCTCTTACCTTGGTGCCGGGGGGAAGATAACCGCCCAAACCGATGGGACAGACGCATTCAAATACTACTTCTATGACTCCTATAACAGGATTACCGAGACCACGGACAGCGTCGGGCGAAAGATTTTATACGGGTACTCCAATTCAACGACCACTCTTCCGACTACTGTCATTGACCCCGATGGGAATATCTACAGCTTATTATACGATAGTATGCAGCACCTCTTAAGCATTCGCTATCCGGATGGCACCAGCTATACCATGAGCTATGGATACCGCAACCTGCTTTCTTCCATAACCAATCCGAACGGACAGATAGCGAGTTATACCTATAATTGGGATGGCACGTTGAGCTCTTACCTGGGGTATGGTGGTTTTTATTCATTTACTGTCACGTCGCTCGGGAGTGGTGGGGTTGGAAAGAATGCAATACAGAACTCCCTTGGGAATAGTACGCAGTATTGGTGGTTGAGCTGGTCAAATCTTTTTTTCACTCTTTCTGAGCCTATACTATATCAGAGTGGTCCCGGTGCCTGTCCTTCCTGCGGTGGAACGGGAGGGGAATATGCCGGGTATGGCTGGCGGGGCAATAAGCTTACCCAGACGGACTTCAACGGGAACCTTACGGTATGGAGCGGATATGACCAGTATAGGGACTATGCCGAAAAGTCCACCGCCTACAATACCTACTACAGCACTACCACGTATTACACATGGAACCATGCCCTGCATCAGCCCACGAGTATAACGACGAGCAGCATCCAGTGGCCTTCCTATAACAAGGGGACGTATTACACCTACGACAGTGCAAACGAGCTTTTGAGCATCACGGAGACCGGATATACCTTTAACCAGTCAGCTTCCATAGTACCGTATGCCTACACGACATACTACTGCTACGACAGCAGTGGCAACATGACCGGGGTGATGGACGCGGATGGAAACATCACGCTCTATGGCCGGGACAGCATGGGAAACATATCGAGCATCACCAATGCGCTGAACCAGACGACCTATTACAGCAGCTATGACAACATGGGACGTGTGGGCACGATTACGGACCCCAACGGCCATGAGTTCGACATGACCTACAACTGGCGGGGCCAGGTGACCTCGATAACAGAGAAGGGCGCATCGTCGACAGGCATGGACCTTACCGTGTACCTTGCCTACGATGCAATGGGCAATCTCTTGAAGGTCACCTATCCCTTGGGGGATTACCTCGTGTATACCTATGACCCCGGGAACGATGTAACGAGCATCACGCGTTACAATGCCACGGGCGTGCCCTTCGGCAAGATCGTGTATGTGTATGACACGGAAGGGAACAAGCTCTCCCAGAAGGTCTATGGTCCCCAAAACAACCTGGTGCGGTACACGAATTATGTCTATGATAGGTACAACCGGCTCGCCCAGGTCATAAACGGCAGCTCATCTACAACGACATACGGCTATGATGGCGACGGCAACATGGTCGTGCAGACCGACCCCGACGGGGGCATAACGGGGTACCAGTACAATTCCATAAACAAGGTCAGCGAGGTAATACAGCATCTCTCTACGCCGTACTATGGGGCAAGCACTGCGCTCACGACCTATATGTATAATATGTACGGCGGGCTTGATTATATGAGAGATGCCAACTCTAACTTTCTGGGATGGTGGGGGTTAGGCAACTTCACAGTCTATTCCGATGACGATATGGGCAGGCTTGTCGAGATGGATGGACCGGATACGGGGGTCACACACTACTGGTACGACCCGAACGGCAATATTCTGGGCAAGGTGAATGCGGATGGGAGGACACTCTTCTATACGTACGATGCC
>JAMCVD010000028.1:2461-8572 GCA_023381995.1 Deltaproteobacteria bacterium | reverse complement strand
ATCGTGCCATTTTTACCACACTGTTACCGCAAAAACAAATGAATCTCGAATCCACAATCAAAGTAGCTTGACAACGGCACACCGTAATAAGAGACTGTTTAATCAGAATGACCATATTATTCTTGATCATATACAATATCGCCATCGGTGTCGGAATACTGCTGCTCGTACCTCTATTACTCGTGCTGAGACCAAAGCACCTCATCCATGTACAGGAACGCATGGGCGTGCTGCCTTGTATAAAAGGCTGCGTATGGGTCCACGCGGCCTCGGTCGGAGAGGTAAAGGCATCGGTACCGCTCTTAAAGGTCATCGTCTCATCGGGCAGGAACGCGCTCCTGACGACGATGACGCCCGCCGGGAGACAATACGCATCGACCCTAAACATGAAGGGCGTAAGCGTATCGTACGCTCCGGCGGACAGCATCGTGTTTACACTGTACGCCATGCACAGAGTACGGCCCTCTGTGCTAATCATACTCGAGACGGAGATCTGGCCCGACCTCATCGTCTCCGCGTCCCTCAGCAAGACGGACATCGTCAGCATAAACGCACGGCTCTCCGAAAAGGCCTTTCGGGGCTACCTCTATATGAGACCTGTCATGTCATACCTATTGAAGAGGTTCAAGATGTTGTGTGTCCAGACACAGGAGGATGCCGATAGGTTTGTACGGCTGGGCGCTCAAAAGAAAGACATACATATTACGGGCAACATCAAGTATGCGGCAGACAATACCAGCACGACCCCCATCGCGAAAGAGATACAGGGACTGTTCAAGGGCAGACCAGTCATAATAGCCGGCAGCACCCATGCGGGCGAAGAACAGATCGTCATAAACTGCTTCCTGTCTCTCAAGGGGCACGTGAAGGCGCCGCTGCTCATCCTCGCACCGCGGCACATCAACAGACTGGGCGAAGTGGAAGACATGTTAGACTGCACAGGTCTGAACTTCATACAACGGTCCATGATCACCTCCGCCACCTCGCCGGACAATTACGAGGTCATCATACTCGACACGGTGGGAGAGCTTGCAGACATCTATTCCATCGGCGACGCGATCTTCATAGGGGGCAGCATGGTGCCGGTCGGGGGCCACAACCTGATCGAGGCAGTACTCCATAAGAAGCCAGTGATATACGGCAGGTATACCGACAGCATCAAAGAGTCTGTCTCGATACTCAACGGTAATGGCGGCATAATGGTAAATAACGAGGAAGAACTCTGCGGCGCAATCGACGATCTGGTCGAACACCCGGACAAGGCAGAGAGACTGGGGGAAAAGGCCTTCGCTACGATCGCTCAAAAAGTCGGAACACTCAACAACGTTACGGACATCCTGAGGAAAGCAGGGGTTCTGTGACCGGGCTCAAAAGGTTTCCGGCTGCTTGTGCGCCTGCAGGTCTACCACATTGTCCTTGCCGACAGACGTCCTGCTCTGTTTCTTCAGTCCAGCCATCTTGATCATACTGCCGAGGTTTTCGGCATTGAACGGCTTTTCGATATAAAACATGGCGCCGGCAGCGAATGCGCTCTTGATAACATCCTCTGCCCCGTAAGCAGTCATAACAATGATTGCAGTGGCCGGCCACCTCTCCTTGACAAGCCCTGCGAGGTCCAGGCCGCTCATGTCGGGAAGCTTTATGTCCGTGACGATCACATCCGCAGGCAGCGCCGTCATCTGCTGAATGGCTTCTCCCCCGCTGCCGACGGCAGATACAGACAGTTGATCATTGCCTGCCTGCAATAGCCTTGCAATGTCCCCTGCAAAACCAATCTCATCGTCAACTATCATTACCTTTTTCATCGTAGTTCCTCCTTCCATAATCCGAAATTGCATTATGTGTGCCACTTGTGTCGGATGATAAGTAGTTGAAACTATGAGGCTGCTGGAAATAGTATGTGCGGAAAACCTAATGTTGGTCTAACTATATGTAAAAGTTGCACTGTACCCGTTAAAAACCGTGATCTCGATCACCTTACATTCACCCATATCGGGTTCGAGGCGGCAAAGCCGCCGTTGTTTGTAAAGACCTCCACCCTGTAGAAACCCGACCCGTCCGGCGTATAGCTATAATCTACGGCAGGATCGTCGGACGTCGTAAGAATGGAGCCGTCCTTAAAAATTATGATCTTCTGCATGTCGGACGCGTTCTCCGGCGATTGTGCATACGCCAGATAAGCGGCCTGTATACGGATTGCCGATCCTTTGTCTATCGCGATCGTAGAGCCCATGGGGCTTCCATCGATTGTAAAAGAGAGCATGGGCCCGTCCGACACATAGAACATCCCCTTTTTGAAGCCCTGCTCTACTGCAGGAACGGTGAACGATGACGCGTACACATAGTCCCTGTATGTACCCACCGAATAGGGCGTGTGCGCGTCAGAATCGGCTATCCCATACAGGTGCAGGCCCTTCCTGTTCAGTTCGTCCCACTTGTCGAATGCCTTCACATTGACCGGATCCATCGGGATCTTATTGCCGTTGAGTATCTCTATCCCGTCATAGCCCTTGAAATCGAAGTCCCTCCATTCCCTCATTTCGAGGTACGGATGATTTATAAAAAACATACCGCCCTGCTTATGGACCTCGTCTATCCAATGCTGGGGCGACAGGAACTCGTACACCTTCTCATGGATGAACTGTGCATTCGCATGTCCCCATACGGGATTGGCTATCTCCTCGCCCGGTATGCAGAGAAAGTCGTCCGTGGACATGGACCTGCATGCACCTGCCTGCGAAAACGTGTTATAGTCCGTCAGGCTGAGTATATCCAGCCCCTTTGCCCGTGCAGCCTCTGCCATGTCCCGTACCGGGTAGTCTTCCAGATTAAAGCTGTACACGGAATGATTGTGCATGTCCGCACTATACCACCCCGCCGCATTCGAAAACACGTGCGACCACGGGCCTTCTATGTACGTGCCGTCGGCGACAACGGCGGGATATATATAGTAATCGCCACCCTGCGCAGGCTTCAAGCGGAAAGAGAACTCCGACGTCCGGCCCGCACCGATAACGTCGGACACCGAGGTATACGACTTGCTTGTATCAATGTCCGACGGGGCAAACAGGACAACGGACGTGATGCGCTTCCTTACATTCCCCGTGTTCGTCACATACACCCTGTACGTCACGGGCGCATTCTGATAGGAGAAGATGTCGTACGACGAGGCCGTGATCATTACCCCGCTGCCGACAGAGAGCAGGCCCTTGTACATGCTGTCGCCGACCTTCCTGTAATCCATGCCCGTTGTGGAGCGGATGGATAGAACCCTCGTGAAACGAAAGTCGGCCCGACCGCCACGGGCATACCGACCGACGGGGAAGACACTCTCTATCCAGTTCTCCTGATAAATAAAGTACGGAGGGATATGCCCGTCGATATAAAAAAGGCCGATGACCTGGTTCGCCCTGCCGAGCACAGCGATGTAGGGCCGCTGGGGCGATACGCCGTCCCTCGCACCCGTATTGATGTCCCCTATACCGGGGACGTTGAACAATATATGCCTGGTATTCGTCTGTAGTCGATCGCCCACCCATACGGGTGCGCTCTTGCCGGCTGAGCTTATGACCGACCTGATAAGCACAGAGCCAGGATCGAATATACTGTAGGTTGTGTTGATGCGTACCTGTGGATGGAGCTTTGCATACCCGGAAAAGCTTGCTGCTGTTATATCATCGCCTGCCCCGAATGTCTGCACCCTGTCGTACACAATGCGCTCAAAGACGTCCTTCTCATGCGCCATCGGATTCTTGAATGCCACATACGGAGCATCCAGGCCCGCTATCGTATTGATCCATGCCCCGCCCGATATATAGTCGAGGTCCCCGTGCCTGTCTATGCCCGCGGTGAGCGTACCGTACCTCAGGACGGTATCGTGCCGCAGGATCTTAGCGGGCGAGACGGTGTACTTGTATATGATCCTGTGCCCGTACTCCGGCCAGATGAACCACGCCTGGACGACCACGTATGCCAAAACGACAAGGCCTATGAGCAACCGCTTAACCCGAAAAATGCAATAGGGAAATTTTCTCATTCGCTCGGGGTATCCATGCGGGACATGGGTCGTACGATCCATCTAAGCTCTATAAGCTTTTTATCATAAGGGATGGTATAGTCCTCTGTACGTTTATATGCACACACCAACGTTATAGTTTTTGCCGATATTCGAAGAATACCCCTGTTCGACGCAGGCTTATCGCTCATTACACAAACTTCCATATCTTGCAAATGCATTTTTCGGGTTAAAGCCGTGCATGAGATCCAGGTACCACTATGGGATGCCGGTTGTCAATCATTGGGATTTGCCTCACGACCATTACGGTGGACACCATGCCTTTGCCAGTGGCGTGGATGGCGCCGGAGGCCATCAGTTTTCCAATAGTATTCCACTTCCCATGCAACGGCGGGAGCCGGGCTACTTGAGCTTCTTCAGATGCACGATGATCCTGCCATCCTTGTCCTGGATGTCGATCAGCTCGTGCCCCATCATCTCGCACCAGTTCTTGATGTCCGGCTTTATGCCGGGGTCCGTTGCAGTGATCTCAAGCACCTCGCCGAACTTCATTTCCTTTACTGCCTGCACGGTCCTCAGGATAGGCATGGGACACAGCATGCCCGTAGCGTCCACTGTTTTGTTTATGTCCATATACACCTCCTCCTATATAAAAAGATTTATCTTCGACTCTCTCGCGTCCTTTATGTACGTGATCACCCCTGCAAACTCATCGATATCGTCCACAAGGTCTTCTTTGCCTATGCCCATGACGCCCATGGTAATGGTGCATGCTATCATCTTTACCCCGAGCTGCTTTGCAGTGGTGTAGAGCTCCTTTACACTCGGCATGCTGTACCGTTTCATGAGCTTCTTCATCATCCATGTCCCCATGCCGGACATATTGAAACGCGACATCGGCAAGTTCTCCGTGCCGCCCCTGTTCATCCATGTCAGCATTTTCTGCATCATCCCGCCCGCCCGGCTCCCTGTCCTGTCTTTCCTCAGGACGTTCAGTCCCCAGAACGTGAACAGCATGGTCACTTCCATACCCGAGGAAGCTGCACCGACTGCAATGTTGAATGCTGCCATCACTCTGTCCATGTCTCCCGAAAAGACGATGATCGTCGCCTTGTCCATGAAGCACCTCCTTTTTATTTATTCCTTCCAGCGCGGCCTATTTATGCAGCCCGCACTCCTTTTTCGCAAATCCCTTCCACCTTCCCGCACGCGGGTCCTCGCCCGGCTTTACGGGGAATGTACACGGCTCGCACCCTATGCTCGGATATCCCTTGTCATGCAGCGGATTGTACGGCACGCCGTGTTTCGTTATATAGTCCCGTGTATCGCTGCTTGTCCATCGTACGAGCGGGTTGACCTTGACAAGTCCGAATTTCTTGTCCCATTCAACGGTCTTTGCGTGTGCACGCTCCTTGGTCTGGTCCCTCCTGATGCCGGTCATCCATGCCTCAAGAGTAGAGAGCTTCTTCTTCAGCGGGGCGACCTTCCGTATGTTGCAGCAGAGGTCCGGGCTGACCGTCCAGAGGTCGTCGCCGTGCTGTTCTGCCTGCTGCTCGAGGGTACACTCGGTCCTGACGCTCTCGAATTTTATGCCATACCTGTCTCCGAGCTTTTGTATCAGCTCGTGCGTCTCTTTGAAAAGCAGCGAGGTATCGAGGTAAAATATATTCGCCTCCGCACCCGTCTTTGCAATCATGTCCACGATACACACGTCTTCCATACCAAAGCTGCATGCGAACGCAATGCCCTTGTTGAAGGTGTTTACGGCCCATGAAACAATCTCCTGGGGCGGGCTGTCCTCCAACCTCGATGCGATCTCAGAAATCTCTTCTACAGCAAGCATACTCTTCTCCTTTTATATATTTTTGTATAATAACAGGGGCCAGAAAACCTTCACGGCCAGAAACAATGCAAACATGGACACGCAGATCATGATAAAGCCGGGCAAAGCGAGGTCCTTCAGTCTCAGCGCCCCGGACGAATAGGCCAGGAGGTTCCCGGGCGTGGCGAACGGGAAGGTGGAAGGGATTTGCGAAAAAGGAGTGCGGGCTGCATAAATAGGCCGCGCTGGAAGGAATAAATAAAAAGGAGGTGCT
>JAMCVD010000028.1:0-2451 GCA_023381995.1 Deltaproteobacteria bacterium | reverse complement strand
GGCGTGGCGAACGGGAAGATAAACGCCATGCCCGATGCGAGCGCAAGGCCCATGCACATTATCCTTGGCTCAAGCCCGATGGTGTCCGCTACCCCCAGCGCCACAGGCAGCAGCGCCGCGACGACCGTGGAATGACTGACAAACTCGGTCATGACTACGGCCGTCAGGGAAAGGAGCATGATCGCGAGCGTACCGCTCGAGAAGATACCGGTACTCCGTGAGCCGATCCATACTGCCGCCCCCGTCTTCTTCAGGGCAAGACCAACGGCTATGGCGCCCCCATACATCAGTATAACAGACCAGTCTATACGCCTTGTAAGGTCCTCTGTCTTCAGTATGCCGAATAGGAAGAGCACGGTCATCGCGATCAGTCCCACCCCTGCAAGGCCTATGGAACTGCCGTATTTTACCCATCCTATTATCGTCAGGGCCATGATTATCAGCATGGCTATTTCCTCGAATCTCATGACGCCCGGGTACCTGTCCATGTGGAGGGAGCGACTGCTTTCTTCCCGGAAAAACATGGTCAGGACAAAATATCCCGGGACGAAGATCAGCAGGAACACGGGCAGGGCATAGATACTCCACTGCAGGAAGCTGATATCGATGCCCTTCGTGGCCTTCAGTATGGCTATGGTAAGCGGGCCCCTCGCACCACCGAGCAGGGTCGCTATGCCTCCTATCTGTGCGCCCCACATGACGCCGATCAGATCGCCTTTCGTAAACCCTGACCCTGTCTCAAGGACGACAGGGATAAGCATCGCTGCAACGGCGTGCTCCGGCATCATCATCGAGAGAAATGCGCTCATCGTATAGAGGCGCATCCTGATCGGGAGCCCCTTTCCGGAAGAAATGAAGCGTACCGCGATGCGCTTCGCAAGCCCGGTCTTCCTCATGCCCGCTGCGAGCGCGAAGGCGGAAAGGATAAAGAACACTGGCTCGCTGAAAAACATCGGGTATACCTCGCCCGGGGTCAGGGCCCGGCTTACGATGAGGAGCGCTATGCCCGTAAACCCCGTTATTGCGGGCGGAACGATCCTGGCGATCCAGAGGACTGCACATACAAGGAATATTCCCAGTGCATCCCGGCCACTCCGGGGCAATCCGGCCATACGGACCGTCCTGTGCCACAGGAAGAGCAGGCCGAGCATCAGCATGAACACGGCCGGCCTGTACAACTTCTGGAGCACTATGACGTGCATCCGTCTCTGATCTATGATGTACTGCTGCGGGGGATGACCCCTCTCCTCCATAGGCTCTATACCTCCCTTACCCTGAGGGACCTTCTCATCCTGAGCATACCCGCCTTCGCGGTATCGATGAGCCCTGAGTTCTCTACCATGACATTGAGCCGTCTTTTGATCCTGCTCCTGCAGGCGAACAGCCGTGCCTCCGCCGGGGTAATTGCGAACCCCATGTACTTCGTCCATACGGCTGGTATACTGTGCCTCCTCAAAGAGCAATGTACCGCCTTGTAAACGGGCAGCAGCTCCTCCACGGACAACGGGGTATAATATTTCATCATGGATGTATTGACCGGCCTGAAAACGGACAGGATCGGCACGATGCCGTTCGATGCGAGGTACTCGATCCCCTCTATCGTGGATTCCAGCGGTTCTATGCCGACGATCAAATGTGTCATAACCGTGCCCATTGGGAAAAAGCCGCTCGCGTGGCTGAGTGCCCTCATGTACAGGTGTCTTCCATTGTCCTCCGCCTTGCCGGGACAAAGCTCGGCAAACAGCTTTTCATCGAATATGTCTATATTGAAGCAGATTGCATCGGCGCCGGCACCGTACGCCGTCTCGATCCACCCGGTATCCCTCGGCGGAGAAATCTCGAGGATAGTCATCACGTTAAAATGCTTATGGATGGCCCGCAGGTATTTCTCCGCGAAACCCATGCCCGCGTCTTCCGCCTTCATGGCACCGATACTCAGGAGGATTGCGGATGGCTTTTGAATCCTGTACACCGTTCTTATTGTTTCCAGTACGTCATCGGTACCGGCAACATCGGCCCCATCACGGGCGGTCCCGTATGAAGGACAGAATATGCAGCCCAGCCTCTCGCCAAAATAACCGCATGCCAGACTGGGGGTTATCGCAAGATATTTGTCATACAGGTGCGCTATGCTTGACATCGCCATACCGCTCGATGTCTTCTTCCCGGTAAGACGGATGGGTTCCATTACCCTGATAGGGATGCTGTACCCTCCTGCAAGAATTGCTCTCATGTCGCTGTCGAGGGTATAAGGAGAATTTATTGCTATCCTGTCGTTATACGGCGCCTTTACCTTTATCCCCTTTCTCAGCTCAATCTCTATACCTTCGATTGCAGAAAAATCGCTCTCGCCGTTCAATCGTTTCTGTAAAAATACAGGAAGCTTTATGCCCTTTATCATAAGGTCAAGCTTTAAAAACACAGGGTCTTTTACAATGTCTTCTATTTCCA
>JAMCVD010000068.1 GCA_023381995.1 Deltaproteobacteria bacterium | reverse complement strand
CTGAGGCTCGAGATGATAGACGACGCCTCCGAGCAGATCTCCTACCTCGACAATAAATGGGTACACATACCGTCGATGGACATCATATCCGCCGAGCTCATGGCCAAAAGGGGGGACTACGCGTCGGCCTATAAAAAGCTGAGGTCCGTCACGAACAGCGGGATACAGATGAGGTTCCCCTACGTATGCTCGGTCTGCGGGTACGAGTCGTTCTCTTGGTCAGCTCGGTGCACGAAGTGTAAGGCGTACAGCAGCCTTGCCATAAAGACCAGCAGAGAGCTCGAAACGCTCAAGACGTCCCAGGCCAGGAACAGCAGCCTTGTGGTTTGATCCAGCGATTGCTTCGAGATAAGGGCAGGACAGGCCGGACGTCAGCTATCTGAAATTGACATCGATCAAGGAGATCGTGAGGTGCGTCGGCTGCATGAGGGTGGCGGACGGGAGATTTTGACAAATGCATGCAATAGGTATATTGTCGAACAAAACTTTTAAAGGAGGAAAAAGTATGAAGAAAATGTGCGGAACGTTCGTGACATCTTTGATGGTGCTCGGATTGACTGTCGCTGCGAATGCAGGTTACATCGGCGGTGCAAGGGCTCAGAGGGGTCAGACCTATCAGATGAGGCAGACGACCACGGGGACATCCCTTGGGGAGGTCAAGATCGGTATAGGGTTTAACAAGCAGATATACGTTGGGGGACCAGAGAATGTAACACTGACAGTCCCCGGCGGGCCGGGTGGGGCTGCTATCACCCTACCGCAGCCATTTGCGCCCGCCGACATCTCCGTAAGGGTCCTTGTCGGCGATTTTGGCGGAGAGTTCGATATCGGAGGGGACCAGTACGCTATCAAGGGGACGGGGGACGTCAACACCTTCGATGTCGGGTTAAAGGGCTTTTACGCCCTTATCTCGAAGTCCTATGTAAAGTTCAATGCAGGACTGGCGCTGATGTACTCGGACGAGGACAGCAAGGGCATTGGTGCCATGATAGGGACGGGTTTTGATTTCATCGCCGGACCGGAGTTCTTTATCCCTCAACTGCCGGAGCTCGGGTTCAATGTGGAGATAGGACTCGGCTATCATTCATATTCCTTCAGTCACGATGTCTTTGCGGCGGACGACCTGGGGACCCGTGCTTCAGACTTCCTGCAGGCGGGCATACACTATTACTTTTAAAGGATGATCGGAGGACAAGCAATCGCAGGGGCGGGCCGGGGGCCCGCCCTTTTTATTCTTGCAAATCGGTACGCTTTGGACTATCCAGATATTCATGAAGCAGGCGCTGTCATACATAATGCCCACCGTCAGTTTTATCGCGAACGCACTGTCCCATTATAACGGCAGGATAACGGATACCGGAACGCAGATCATGTGGGGGGCCGTGCTGTTCCTTGCGCTGGTGCTGCTCCTTGTTCACAGGGTGTACAGAAAGAGGGCATCGGGCCAGGAGGGCAATGCACTGTCCCTGCGCACGAGGGCCGGCAGGTTTGCGAAGATAGGCGACTTCATCGATGCGGCGCAGCTCTATGAGAGGAGCGGTAGCGTGCAGTCCGCGGCGGACATGTATTATCAGGCAGGGGCCGTGTACTACGCGGCACAGCTCTACAAGAAGATGAACCTGAAGGAGAGGCAGGCGTCCGCCCTCGAGCAGATAGGGTTCCATAAAGAGGCGGGCGAGCTCTACCGCGAGCTGTCCATGTACAGGCAGGCAGGGGAGAACCTGCTGAAGGCCGGGGAGCTGTTGAAGGCCGCCAATATGCTCGAGACGACAGGGGAGATCGAAAAGGCCGCGGATGCGTACATGACCGCAGGCTTCAACCTGCGCGCGGGGGAGCTCTACACGAAGCTCGGGGACAAGGCCAAGATGGCCGCTGCCTATGAGATGTCCGTGGTCGTTCCGGACGGAGACATAATACCGAGGGCCATAACGAACTATGCCGTACTGTCCGCCTCGGCGTACATCGCGACCGGGGACATCCAGAAGGCAGCGGAGGTAGCGGAGAGGGCGGGGCTCCCGAGGTACGCCGCAGAGCTGTATGCGAAGCTGGAGAACTGGGCAAAGGCGAGCGAGCTGTACCTCTCCGCCGGCGACAAGAAGTCCGCGGCCGAGGTAATGGAGAAGGCTGGCTGGCACGAGAAGTCCTCTCTCGTCATGGCCTCGTACTACGAAGACAGGGGCATGAAGCGGGAGGCCATCCAGCTTTACGAGAAGCTCGGGAGGCCCGACGATACCGCCAGGCTCTATGAGTCGATGGGAGAGAAGATAAAGGCGGCAGAGCTCTATGCAAAGGCGGGGAAGGCGATTAAGTCCGCGTCCATGTTTAAAGAGGTGGGGTACGTCGACAAGGCACTGTCCATACTGGAATCGGCCCCCGATGCGGACAAGCAGGACGACGCGTAGTCCCCCCTTTTGGCCATGAGCTCGGCGGATATGATGTCCATCGACGGTATGTGTACCCATTTATTGTCGAGGTAGGAGATCTGCTCGGAGGCGTCGTCTATCATCTCGAGCCTCAGCATCAGCTTCGCGAACATGACGCGCGCGAGGTTGTCGTCCGGTCTGTCGGACAGGAGGCCCCTGTAAAACCGTATCAGCTCGAACGGATTGTCGTGCTTCAGGTAGACGTCCTCCATGCGTATAAGAAACACCGCATTGTGCGTCACCTCATAGCCGTTCTTCCATTCGTCCGCCGCTCTCTCGATATCGTCCTTATCGTTCAGACAGATGTCCCCCGCGGAGACGTACGCGGGTACGAAGTCCGGATTGAGCTTCTTCACGTCGCCGAGCTTCTTCAGCGAGAGATCGGCATCTCCCGCCTTCAGGATCGAAAGGGCATACTCGTACTTGAGCTCTCCGAGCCTGTGCCTTTCGGCCGTGTAGCTGCTCTTGTCCTTCGAGAGCTTCATGATGATCTTGTGTGTCCGATATGCCTCTTCCGGCTTGTCCGCCGAGATATAGGCGTCCCTCAGGATGGAAAGGAACTTCGGGTTCTCTTCGTCGATGCTCGCAAGCTTCTTCGCGACATCTACCATACCGCCTATGTCGCCGGTCAGAGAATACGCCCTCTGCAGGGTAAGGAGGAGCCGTATGTTCTCGGGCTCAAGGTACTTTACCTTCAGCAGCACCTTGATCGCATCGTGATTGCTCTTCAACACGATGGAGCATTCCGCCAGCTTTATGTGTGCATCGATGTACGAGGGGTTCTTCGAGACCGCGTCCACGTAATACGCCTGCGCCTTCGCCACGTTTCCCTTGACCATCTCGAAATCTCCCTTCTCGACAAGCGAGGCGGCGAGGTTCTCCTTGCTGATCAGGTTCTTCCGCTGCCAGTCTTTGTAAATCCTTCCCGCCTCCCTGACCAGGCTCACGATGGCCATGAGGAGCATCCCAAGGATGAACGATGCGATGACGATAGCGGACGCCGTGGTGTGTATGGATGTGGTCCTCGAGAGGAACAGGTCTATCTCTTTCCCGTTGAACAGCGAGAGATAACCGAACAGGAAGAGTATGACAATGAGAAGGAACACCATCGCCTGATACATGCTGCCGCCTACTTATGGTACGGGAGGCCGTGCATGATTGCGAAGGCCCTGTACACCTGCTCCGCCACTATCACCACGGCCAGCTCATGAGGAAAGGTCATGGCCGACAGCGACAACACCTTGTCCGCACTCTTCTTTATTGACACATCAATACCCATTGGACCGCCGATTATTATATTAACCACCTTTGTCCCGTCCAGTATACGCTTATTCAAGAACTTTGCAAACGACTCGGAGCCCATCATCTCCCCCTCCCTGTCGAGCACCACGTTATAGGAACCCTTCATCAGCACCACAAACCTGGACGCCTCCCTTCTCAGACCATCGGGCCCACGGCCCGGCAGGATGGGCTCCTGCCTTATCATCGTGAGCGTTATCCTCGTATACCGCCGTATCCTGCCGATGTAATCCTCCGCCATGGCCTGCACATGCCTGTCCCTCGGAGATCCGACTGCCACGATGTTAATAAGCATACCGCACGTTACATCTCTTCCGGCACGGCCCTCTTGGCGTCGGACCACAGCCCGTCTATATCGTAGTACAGCCTCGCGGACTCGAGGAAGATATGCACGGCGACATCGCCGTAATCCAATATTACCCATTTCCCGAACTGCTCCCCCTCCATGCCCTGCGGACTGACCCCTGCTTTCCTGAGCTCTTCTTTTACGTACCATGCCGCCGCGTTGGCCTGCCTCTCGGACCTCACCGAGCATACGATAAAATAGTCGACGATATTGAGGTGCTGCCTCATGTCTATCACAACGACGTCCGCCGCCATCTTATCGGACAGGAGGCCCGTTATGCGTCTTACAAGCGCTGGGGTGGAGACACTAATAGTACAGTCTCTCCTTGTCTATATACTCTATGACTGGATCGGTCGTCAGATAGCGGACCGACAGGCGCTGTTTGACAAAGGACCGTATCCTGCTCGACGATATATCGAGCATCGGTATGGATGACAGATAAACTTTTTTCCCCTGCTTATGCACCAAAACGCCTTCCCTTTCTGGATACCAGAATTCGTCCTTCAGGTCAACAGGAAGGAGCTGCTGGAGCGTCCTGCCCGCCGCATGCCGGGTTATCACGATGACATCGCACTGCCGGAAGATCTCGGACGGGGAGTGCCATGCCCCCATGCTCGAGAAATCGTCGTCGCCGAGTATAAAGCAAAAGTCCGTGCCCCCGCCGTACTTCCGGACAACGGCCTGGATCGTCCTGGAGGTGTACGAGGGCACCGGGAGCCTTTCTTCGATGTCTTCGAGTATAAAGTGGGGGTTGGAGCCCAGCGCCGCACGGACCATGGCCTTCCTGTGGCGATATTCCAGGACAGACTCAGGGGGCTTGTGCGGGGGCGCATAGGTCGGGATAAAGATGACCTTCTCGAGCGAGAACCTCTGCCTGATCTCCTCGGCGCACCTGAGATGGCCGAAATGTATGGGGTCGAAGCTGCCTCCGAGAATGCCGAACCCGTTCGTCACCTGACCGCCGCCGCTCCCTTCCTCTATTCCCTTATCTGGCCGCTGCCCATGATGACGAACTTCTGAGCGGTCAGCTCTTCGAGCCCCATGGGGCCGAAGGCATGGAGCTTCGATGTCGATATGCCTATCTCTGCGCCGAGTCCGAGCTGAAAGCCGTCGCTGAACCTCGTCGAGGCATTGACAAGCACCGTGGAAGAATCCACCTCCCTCAAAAACCTCATCGAGCTCCCAACGTCCCTTGTTATTATCGAATCGGTATGATGGGACCCGTAACGATTGATGTGCTCGATCGCCTGCTCCAGGGAGTCCACGATCCTTACCGACAGAACGAGGTCGAGGTACTCCGTGGACCAGTCCTGCTCCGTCGCGGCCTTTATGTCTTCCACGATTGCCCTCGTCCTGTCGCACCCCCTGATCTCGACACCCGCGCTCCTGTACATATCCGCCATGTCCGGCAGAAATGTCTGTGCCGCGTCCCTGTGGACAAGCAGCGTCTCCATCGCATTGCATACTCCGGGCCTCTGGACCTTCGCGTTGAAGCATACCCTCTTGGCCATACCCATGTCCGCACCCGCATCCACGAAGATATGGCAGATGCCCTTATCGTGCTTCAAGACGGGTATCCGCGAATGCTCCGCGACGGCCTTTATAAGGGCCCCCCCGCCCCTCGGTATGACGAGATCGATCATCTCGTCCTGCCTCAGGAACTCGTACAGGACCTCCTTGTCCGGCGTATCGATAAACTGCAGAGCTTCCGAGGGCAGGCCTGCCTTCTCTAACGCGTCCGACAGGACACCGGCTATCGCCCTGTTCGAGTTTATGGCCTCGGAGCCTCCCTTGAGGATCACCGCATTGCCGGACTTTATGCACAGCGCAGACGCGTCCGCCGTCACGTTCGGTCTGGACTCGTAGATCATGAGTATGACCCCTATGGGTATGCGCATCCTGGCCACGAGCAGGCCGTTGGGCCTCGTCCATGCCTTTGTGATCTCGCCCACCGGGTCCCTCAATGCCCTGACCTCGTTTATCCCGTCGACCATGGACTTCAGTGTCCTGTCCGTGAGGGTCAGCCTGTCTATAAAGGCCGCCGGCATACCTCGCTGCCTCGCACTGCCGACGTCCTCCGCATTCGCCTCGAGGAGCAGTGCCCTCTTCTCCGACAGCCCTTCGGCCATGAGCCCAAGTGCGGCGTCCTTTTGGGCCGTACCCGATACGCCGAGCCTCAGCCCAGCACGCCTCGCCTTCCTTGCCGTCTCCAGTACGTCCTGTCTATTCATACCCGGCCCTCGTCTGCATTTCTCCCACAGTTCCGACCTCTTCCGTCCCCTTATACCGTCTCATGCACCGCCATCCATGGTCAGAATAAGGTTGTCCCTGTGTATGATCTCATCGCCTTTGAAATACCCGAGCAGGCCGTTTATCTGGGACGATTTCCTGCCCCTTATCATTCCTATGTCCGCGGCGGAATAATTTGCTATCCCCCTGCCTACTTCGTGTCCCCTGGTATCGGTCACGGACACAACGTCCCCTGCCCCGAACGCCCCGGTCACCTTTACAACACCGGCGGCCAGGAGGCTCTTGTCCTTCAGCACCGCCGACAGGGCACCGTCATCGATGGCTATCGAGCCGGAGGACTTCAGGAGCAGACTGACCCACTTCTTCGCACCGTTGACCTTCCTGTGCCCGGCAAGGACGGTCGTACCGGACGCCTGGCCGCTCACAAGCTTTGCGACAACACCGTCCGTCCTGCCGTTCGCTATCGTCGTGCTTATACCTATCCTTGCAAGCTGCCTCGCGGCGTCTATCTTTGTCCTTATGCCACCCACGCCGTACCTGCTCTTGCCCCTGTCAAACGCCCTGTAGTGCTCTATGTGTTCTATCTCGCTGATGGGCCTTGCGTCCGTGTACCTGTTCGGGTCCCTGTCGTATATCGCATCTATGTTGCTCAGGATTATGAGCCTCTGTGCGTTGATCATTGCGGCGACCATCGCGGAGAGCGTATCGTTGTCTCCCACCTTGATCTCGTCAATGGCTATGGCGTCGTTTTCGTTCACGATGGGCACGAAGCCTTTCTCCAGCATGATCTCCATGGAGCGCCTCGCATTGAGGTACCTCTGTCTGTCGATGAAGTCGTCATGGGTAAGCAGCACCTGGCCCACGACCTTCCTGTGCCGCCTGAACTCCATCATGTATGCGTTGATGAGCAGAGGCTGGCCGATGCTCGACAGCGCCTGTTTGTTCGGTATGCCCACGGGCGCGAGCCTCTCTCCTGCCACGGCCCTGCCGAACGCTATCGCGCCGGAAGATACTATCACCACGGAGCGTCCACCTTCGACCACCGCAGAGATGTCCTCCGCGAGTGCGCTGAACCTGGCGTGGTCCGGCTCCCCGTTTTTCAGGGTCAGGACGGAGCTCCCTATTTTAACAACCAGTCTCTCCATAAACGCTAAGCCCTATAAAGCCTTTCCCCGATCTCCCCGACAAGGAGATCGATACCTTCGCCCGTAACGCAGGACACGGGATAAAGCTCGATCCCCCGCGCCCTGAACGTATTTTTATAGACCATTAATCCGTCTCTGACAACAGGAATATCCACCTTATTGATCACGACAACCTGTTCCTTCCCGACGAGCATCGTGCTGTAGCTTTGCAGCTCGTTGCTTATGGTCACATAGTCGCCGTAAGGGTCCCCGCTCCTCGTCGCATCGAGCATATGGACGACGATCTTCGTCCTCTCGATGTGCCTGAGGAACTGATCGCCCAGCCCTCTGCCCGTATGCGCCCCCTCGATGAGTCCGGGGATATCGGCTATAACAAAACTCTTCTCGTCCTTGTAGCGTACGATACCGAGCACGGGGCTGGTCGTGGTGAACGGATAGTCGGCGATCCTCGGTCGGGCGTTCGACACCCTTCTGATCAGGCTGGACTTGCCCACGTTCGGGAAGCCCGCGAGCCCTACATCGGCGAGCAGCTTCAGCTCGAGCCGGATGCGCCTCTCTCCCCCCGCCCTTCCGCGCTCGGACTCGAGGGGGACCTGGTGCACGGAGCTGACGAACCTCGCATTGCCCCTGCCGCCCCTGCCGCCCACGGAGATCACTATCTCCTGGTCCGGTCCCGTAAGGTCCGCCACGAGCACGCCTGTGCCGGCATCGTAAACCTGCGTGCCGGCGGGCACCTCGATGATGCGGTCCTGCCCGTTCCTGCCGTGCATGTTCTTGCCCTTGCCGTGATCGCCGTTTTTTGCCCGGTAGTGCCTGACATACCTGAAATCGATGAGCGTAAACAGCCGTGGAGAGCTGCGCACGATTATACTGCCTCCGTTGCCCCCGTCCCCGCCGTCGGGGCCGCCCTTGGGCACGTACTTTTCCCTTCTGAAGCTTACACAGCCATCCCCCCCGTTGCCGGCCCTGACATTTATCTCCGCAGTATCAATGAACTTCATATGCAGACACCAAAAAAGGTTCCTCTCCCATTTGTGATCATGAAGAAAGAGTTTTCTCCTCTGCTCGTAAAACAAAGCTCTTTTCGGTAAAGGGGGTTACGACCCATAACGTCTCCGTATTTCCATAGCGAGAGAGAAG
>JAMCVD010000082.1 GCA_023381995.1 Deltaproteobacteria bacterium | reverse complement strand
TCGAGCCCTCCCAGCGTATTGACTGCATAAAGGCGATCGTCCAGCGAGCTTAGATAGATTGTACCATCCGCGCCGATTGCAGGTGTGGAATATATCCTGCCACCGGTGGTAAACATCCATTTCATCGCACCCGTTGCAGAGCTTGTGTCGATGTTGCTTAACCCGGTCCCCTGGATGTCTCTGTGGAATGCCGGCCAGGGCGAGGCACTTGCTACGTTCATATAACTACTCGCCGAAGAGCTGCCGCCGAAACTGTCCCAAACTTCTAACTGTACGGTATAGGGCAGGGGCGGGTTTGAAACCCGCCCCCTGCGCTCAATCAGTGTATCGCATAAAGATTACCATCCCATGACCCGAAATAGATCGTGCCATCTGCCCCGATCGCCGGTGAGGAGTCCACCGACTTACCCGTTGTGTATGTCCATTTCGACGAGCCGTTCGGGTTCAGGGCATAAAGCTTATCATCATCTGACCCGATATAGATCGTGCCATCCGCCCCGATCGCCGGTGAGGACCTCACAGAATTACTCGCTGTATCTGTCCATTTCAACAAGCCCATCGGGTTCACGGCATAAATAAGATCCCCTGCCCCGAAATAGATCGTGCCATCCGCCCCGATCGCCGGTGAGGAGTTCGTCCAACTACCCGTTGTGTATGTCCATTTCAACGACCCATCCTGGTTGATGGCATAAAGATTACCATCCCATGATCCGATATATATCGTGCCGTCTGCACCGATCGCCGGTGAAGAAAGCACATAACTACCCGTTGTGTATGTCCATTTCAACGAGCCATCCGGGTTCACGGCATAAAGATTATGAGTATTTGACGCTATGTAGATCGTGCCGTCTGTCCCGATCGCCGGGGAGGAATACACCGGAGCACCCGTTGTGAATGACCATTTCAGCGAGCCATTCGGGGTCAGCGCATAAAGATTACCATTCTTTGACCCGACATAGATCGTGCCGTCCGCTCCGATCGCCGGTGAGGAATACACCGGAGCACCCGTTGTGAATGACCATTTCAGTGCGCCTGTCAGGCCTGTCGGTGTAGGATAGAGGGCATAAAGATTATCATCGTATGACCCGAAATAGATCGTGCCGTCCGCCCCGATCGCCGGGGAGGAAGCCACCACATTACCCGTTGTGTAGCTCCATTTGAGCCCACCATTGGGGTTGATTGCATAAAGCTTACCATCATCTGACCCGATATAGATCGTGCCATCCGCCCCGATCGCCGGTGAGGAGTCCACAGGACCTGTTGTGAAGGACCATTCCAAAGCGCCTGTGGTGGGTGTTGCAATGATAGCGCTCAAACCGGTTGATTGGAGGTTGTTCCTGAACCTCGGCCACGGGCTCAAGCTGGTCACGCTGATGGTGCTGCCCTGCGTTGCCATGGAGCCGTAGATGTCGCTCACGCTGACCACGACATTATAATCGCCGGCTATACCGGGCGACTGCCATGTCGCGCTACTGCCGGTTGTCACGGCTACGCCGCCCATGTTCCAGCTATAGGTAAGCAAGCTGTCACCGTCCGGGTCATAGGCAGTGCATGAAAGGCTTGCGGTCGTTGTGACCGGCTGCGGGGTCACGCTCATCATGGTTATCACGGGCGCGCCCTCTGATGTCGTGCTGACCGTGATAGAGCTACCGGCAGAAGCACCGTATCCGGCGCTTACCGTTACGGTTAATCTGCCCGCCGCACTGTGTACCAGCGGTGCCGTTACCGTTGCCGTGGCTCCGTATGCCATAACAGTCCATCCCGAGGTAACCGTCCAGTTGTATCCAAGTTTGTTTCCATTGGAAGCTGACGCGCTGACCGTTGCAGTGACCGTACTGCCGGGCTGTGCGGGCAATCCTTGCACGCTCAAGCTATGAATAATTGGCGGTGGAGGCGGCGCACTTGAGCCGCCCTTTGAGCCGCATCCCGAGATAATTGCCGCCAGTGCAAACACGAAAATCAATTGGGCTATAGTTTTCATAACCGTATCCTCCTTGTCCGTTTTGCTTTTTCCCTACCACAGAAAAAGTCACAGATCGGTCACGGATGGGGTTTTTTATAGAACTGGAGTAGGGGCAGGTTTGAAAACCGCCCCTACTCTCTACCCCTTTTTTTCTCTGTATGCTCCTATTCCTTACGACGCTGCACGCTCAGATGATTCTTTTTGCCCGTACCCCAACTCAGTGGTACACCGAGAGAACACCATTATTGTTGCCGATGTATATGTTTCCGTCCGCACCGATTGCGGGACTGGACTTCTATTGCAGCCCCGGGCATCTGGTAGGTCCATTTCACAATTCCGGTATGCAAGATTCCGATCGGTCAGAGGTTGAATATTTTTTCCGGTTCTTTCTCAAGCCTGCTCAACTTTTCCGTTTCGGCTTTTCTTTTAATACCGTCCGTGCAGCCGCTTTATTGCCTTCTCCCGCGGTATGTTGGTTTATGATATCCCACAGTTCATCGACTGAGGAAAAGGCAATCTTGCCTTTGGTACCGACGTGTTCAGCAGTTCCGATAAAACTTCCGGAACGGTCCTTTCCACATCTGTAGATACGGATGATATATGTCAGCATGATGTCCCCGCTCTCCGTTAATGGGCGGTCATGAAGGCCGGCAGGTGCGGACACCCCCACACCTGCCTTATAACCTCTCACCTTCTGTTTCTTACCGCTTGCCTCCGGCACGACTCTTTCTTCTCAGTGTACCGCATGGAGTACGCCGTTGTTCGTACCTATATAGATGGTACCGTCGGCACCGATCGCCGGGGAACAGGCTATCCAATAGTTGGCGTTGTATTTCCATCTAAGGTTCCCGTCCTGGAAGAGGGCCAAGAGATACCCCCCTGTCGTACCGACATAGATGGTTCCGTCCGCACCGATTGCCGGGGATGAATATGAAGCGCCTATGTTTCCAAAATCATACGCTAGTGCGCCGTTCGGGGTCAACTTATAAAGACTCCCACCCACTGTGTCCACATAGATCGAACCGTCCGCGGCGATTGCCGGGGATGCAGATATGCCATTCCCATCAATGGTTGGCCAGCTCCAATCGAGCCCTCCCGTAGGACTGATTGCATAGAGGTGGTGATCTTCCGAGCCTACATAGACGGTACCGTCTACACCGATTGACGGCGCTGCATCTATCGCCGCTCCAGTGGTGTAGCTCCAATCAAGCCCGCCGTACTTATTGAATGCATAAAGGCGACCATCCGCCGATCCTACATATATGGTGCCGTCCGCAGCGATTACCGCTCCAGAATCTATGCCCGCGCCTGTCGGGTAGCTCCAATCAAGCCCGCCTGTCGGACTGAATGCATAAAAATAATCATCCAGCGACCCCACATAGATCGTGCCATCCGATCCGATCATCGCAGACGCCATAATCGGACCACCTGTGGTATAGCTCCAGCTAAGCGATGCCGCGCTGGGGTATGATACGATCGCGTAAAAGCTTTTGTCCGTTGATCCTACGTAGATAACATTGGTTCCACTGTCCAAACTGCTCGCAAAAGGATTCGAACCTATTGCCGGTGATGCCCATATCTTATTCCCCGTGGTGTAGCTCCAATCGAGCCCTCCCAGCGTATTGACTGCATAAAGGCGATCGTCCAGCGAGCTTAGATAGATTGTACCATCCGCGCCGATTGCAGGTGTGGAATATATCCTGTTACCGGTGGTAAACGTCCATTTTGTCGCACCTGTTGCAGAGCTGGTGTCTATGTTGCTTAATCCGGTCCCCTGGATGTCCCTGTGAGATACGGGCCAGGGCGAGGCACCGGCTACGTTCATATAACTACTCGCCGAGGAGCTGCCGCCGAAACTGTCCCAAACTTCTAACTGTACGGTATAGGAGCCTGGTATCCCTGGCGAATGCCAGATTACATCGGTGCCTTCGTTGGCTGACCCTGCATAGTTATTGTCTACAAACCACAAACAGGTTAACCTATCTCCATCCGGGTCAAAAGCGCTGCATGCAAGGTTTGCCGATGTGTACACGGGCTGCGGGGATATGGAAACGCTGTTTATTACAGGGATGCCGTTATCCTCGGTACTGATCGCGATCGTGCCTATCGCGTACCTGCCCTGCGAATCGGAGACCTCGACGGTTGCCGTGCCTGTCATGCCGTAATTGTATGCCTCGGTGATCGTTGCTGTCGGTGTCGAGCCGCCGCTCGCTATGAACCAGTATAACGCCGGTGACACCGTCCATGTGTAGGTCAATGCAAGGTCCTGGGCACTCTGGGCCATTACGGTTGTCGTTATCGGTGAGTCGGGTGCGGCAGGTACCCCTATTACAGTGAGGCTCTGGATAACCGGCATGGTAGGGCCTGTGGGACCGGTACCTCCGGTAGCCCCTATTGGTCCCGTTCCGCCGATCGGTCCGCCCGGACCTGTTGGTCCTGTTGAACCTGCCGGTCCCTGTGGACCTGCTGCACCGTTCTTACCACTTGTGCTGCATCCTGCCATCACCGCCGATGCCAGAACAAGCACCATGATCAACTTAACTATTGTTTTCATAGCCTTATCCTCCTTGTATGGCTTTCCTGTACCACACGAAAAGTCACAGATCGGTCACAGATGGGAGGGTCTGTAAAAGGAATGACGGGAAGAGTGCATAAAAAATGGCGGGGGAAACCCCGCCATTAAACATTTATGGTTCCTCTCCCATTTGTGATCATGAAGAAAGAGTTTTCTCCTCTGCTCGTAAAACAAAGCTCTTTTCGGTAAAGGGGGTTACGACCCATAACGTCTCCGTATTTCCCTAGCGAGAGAGAAGTCCACGCAGAGTACCACGGAAGCATTGCAGGCAGTCCGGATGTGTTTCCCTTCGCAGTGTCGAACACTCTTTCTTTTTGTTCTATCAGTCCCATGATCACTTTTGGGATAAGAGCCACATTTATATCTACTGTTCCTTAGTCCTCACTGCCCAATGTCAAGCCACATATAATACGGGAATGATAAACCCGTGTTAGCTCCTGTTATGGTGCGGGAAGGTGCAATATTCCCGTTTGCAGCACTTGCATTGTTATAGACAGTTATGGAGTTGCTGCTAAAAGGGAACTATTGGGGGCTACACTTTTGACAAAGGGATTCGGTTGATGTGATATAAGTGTATTATGTCAAGGCCGCTAAGGATATTGTATGCTGGAGCATTTTATCATGTGACAGCACGGGGGAATGAAAAGAAGGCCATCTTCAAGAATGCTGCGGACTATGAGCGGTTTTTGTCGTACGTCGAGGTAGCGGTTGAAAGGTATGGTGCAGTCATCCATGCCTATTGTCTGATGGATAATCACTATCACCTTTTGATTCAGACGCCTCTGTCAAATCTTTCAGAGATCATGCAGTACATCAACGGTTGCTATACAACCTACGTAAACATCAAGAGACAGAGGGTAGGGCACCTTTTTCAGGGGCGGTATAAAGCAATCCTCATAGATGCCGATGCGTATGCGCAAGAGCTGTCCCGCTACATGCATTTAAATCCTGTCAGAGCCGGGATGGTGGATAAGCCCGGGGATTATCAATGGTCAAGCTATCCGTATTACAGCGGGAAGAAAAATGCGCCGGAATGGCTTACCATGGATTTTATTCTTGATTATTTTGATGAACGGACAAAGGTAGGGCAGAGGAAGTATGTTGGGTTTGTAGAAGCCATGATAGGTCAGAGATATGAGAGTCCGTTAAAGGCTGCGGTTGCATCGAGCATACTTGGGGGTGAGGATTTTATCAATCGAATAAAGGCTAAATATTTGCGTGATAAGGATACAGACCGGAACCTTCCCGGCTTAACAGAACTAAGGGAAAAGACGGTAAAAGAGATCATGAAAGAGATTGAGACTGTATTGAAGGGGAATGAGCGACTCAAGAAGATGGCCGGTATATATCTGTGTCACCGGTACAGCGGACTGCGCCTCAGGGAGATAGGGGGATACTTTGGTATAGGGGAGTCTGCTGTATCGCAGTCGAGCAGGAGATTCGGGATGATGTTAGAGAAGGATGAGAAATTAACCAACAGGATGAAGGATATTTGCAACAGATTGGGGATTGTGTAATGTGTAGCCCTCGGTTCTTAGCCCCCCGGTTCTTAGCAGCATTTTGCAACGAAAGTGCGAAGAATAAAATGGACCGCCAAAGGCAATAACTTCGGTAAAAAAATCACCGGGACTTTGACCTTTAAAATCTGTACCGGTGTATGTATCTTATAGCATTGGAGGTAATCATGGAACAAGAAAAAAGGGATGTTATTGCGGAAAGTCTTGTAGCTACGGCGATCGTGCTTGCGGGGCTTGCAAGCTACCAGGAAGGCTCGGTTGTAAGCAGGACGGTAATAGATAAGAAGTCCGGGACTGTCACGTTCTTTGCTTTTGACAAAGGCCAGGGACTCAGCGAGCACACCGCTCCTTACGACGCCATGGTATGTATACTCGAAGGCAATGCCGACATATCGATCTCGGGAAAGCCCGTTCATGCAAAGGCAGGGGACATGGTGATCATGCCTGCAAACCAACCGCATGCCCTGAGCGCACCGGACAGGTTCAAGATGCTCCTCATTATGATCCGCTCGTGACCGTTTCAGAACAGACAGGGCGATCACATGAATTACAGGGAAAAGGTAAGGAAAAGTTTTAAACAACAAAAGATCATGGGCCTCATCGGTGCGAAACTGACCGGGGTGAAAAAGGGGTTTTGCGAAATCCAGCTCCCGTATAAAACCGTACTCACACAGCAGGACGGGTTTGTCCACGCGGGCATCATCGGTACGATTGCGGATTCGGCTGGCGGATGCGCAGCTTACACCATGATGGAAGAAGGGGCGTCGGTGCTCACCATAGAGTACAAGCTCAATTTACTTGCTCCTGCGGCGGGTGATATGTTTATCGCCCGGTCAAGGGCAGTGAAAGCGGGAAAAGCCATCACGGTCTGCAATTCTGAAGTAGTTGCCAGAACAGGGAAAAAAGAAAAACTATGTGCAACTGCTACGGTCACGCTGATCGCGCTGAAGAAATAGCGATAAGCTTATACCCCCCCTGCCCTGCCACCTGAAGCGGCTATACCAGCCTTTTCGCAAACTCATCCTGTCGATCCGTAATCTTCCATTCTTTCAGGATTCCGCTGATTGTTTCTGACGGCACGGGCCCTTGTGCGACGCCCCGGATGAAGCGCCGGTAAATGTCCGGCGTGATTTCCAGCTGTTTCAGGAGGCTGTCCTGAGAGAAGTCCGTATTGTCTATATGCCGGGGATCGAACATGCATTTCTGGGACATGAGCGGGCACGTTACGCTGTCGCGGCGCATACCGAACTCGAACAGCATGCCGCATTTTGCGCAGTAATATTTCCCGACTTCCTTTTCTCCCAGAATGTCGATAAAATCGAGACCGAGTACGTGATTTATGTTGAGCACCTCTTTCAAATACGCAAGGCTTCCCTTGAGTATTTCTTTTATCGTGCCCTTCCCCCAGATCTTTGCTGCATCCATCAGAACAAAGGTTATGGACTTCTCGTTTATCCTCTGGGCCGTCTCACACCCCGTCAGAAGGATGATGAAACTCTTGACGGTCTGCAGCGGCTGCTGCTGTGAGATATCGAACTTCCATTCCTTCAGAAAATCGAGATATATCTGCGCGAGCTGTCTGCCGGTCTCCTCATACCGGTCATGGATGATGCTGCTCAAAATCCTCTGCGATATTTTCGGGTAGAACAGGCCGAACTTCTCAAGCGCCTCCGTGCTCTCGGGCGCAAGGTTCTCGACCGCTATCGGAGTATTGACGCACATCCCGGACATGTATGGACACTGCGGCTTATCGAGCACAAAAAACTTCTTGCACGTCACGCACCAGTAATGGTTTGACGCCGATACACCGCCCTCCGGCAGGGAGTCGATCTTCGCTTTTATCATCTGCATACGGTTCATCTGGTTCATGGGATTCATCTGGTCCATTGTATTGGCCTCCATCTTTTATTTTAAAATATAGCTACATGATCCGGTAATGGCAAATTCCCGGGGCCTTTCCGTAATCTTTCGGCGTCATTCGTATCTTCATAGCCTCCAAGCCGCGGTCACAGATGGGGGATTGCGTGTGAGGAGGTTACTTTGAAGAGGCTTTGATGTCCCGGCAGATGGATTCGGTCTTTTGGGAAGGCTCTATGTTCAGTACGTCGTGCAGGACGCTCCGGCACGTGCGGTAGACCGAGAGGGCCTCCGCATTTCTGCCCATCGCATGGTAGCACAGCATGAGGGACTGGTAGAATTCCTCGGACAGGTCGTCCGCCTCAAGCCCCTTTGCGTAGTACCCGGCCGCCCTGTCGTATGCGCCCTGCTCTTCACAGTAATGGCCGAGCCTGTGGAGGGCGCCTATGAACTTGCTTCTCATGCGCTCCCGCATGGAAGTCGCCCACCCCGCGCCGCCGTCTTCGGGCAAAAAGCCGCCCCTGTAAAGCCCGACGGCATTTTCTATCAGCCCGATGGCCTTGTCCCTGTCGTCCTTCCACAGCGCGTCGGCCTTACCGAGAAGGCGATCGAATTCCCATACGTCGAGCCTGCACTCCATCGGGTCGAGCGATAACCTGCCTTCTTTCAGCCTGATGCATTTCTCGCTGCCCAGATCGCG
>JAMCVD010000063.1 GCA_023381995.1 Deltaproteobacteria bacterium | reverse complement strand
GGAGATAGATCAGGCCTTCGTGGGCTCATGTACGAACGGCTGGATAGAGGACATCAGGATTGCGGCGGGCGTCGTGAGGGGCAGGAAGGTGAGTCCCAACGTAAGGATGATCGTTATCCCCGCGACGATCGCTGTGTACCAGCAGGCCTTACAGGAAGGGTTGATCGATGTATTTGTCGATGCGGGCGCCGTGTTCAGCACCCCGACGTGCGGGCCCTGTCTCGGCGGACATATGGGAGTGCTTGCGCCGGGTGAGAGGGCCGTCGCTACGACGAACCGCAACTTCAAGGGCAGGATGGGCGATCTGAACAGCGAGGTGTATCTTGCAAACCCGGCGATAGTGGCGGCATCCGCGGTGCTGGGGAGGATAGGATCGCCGGAGGAGCTGGGTATGAAGGGAGGTGCAGCATGATTATAAGAGGCAATGCGCATACATTCGGGGACGATATAGATACGGACGTGATCATACCCGCACGGTATCTCAATACGTTCGACCACGATGAGCTTGCAAGGCACGCGATGGAAGGCGTCGAGCCCAATTTTTACAAGAGAGTGACCAGGGGGGACATCATCGTGGCTGGGGCGAACTTCGGGAGCGGCTCATCGCGGGAGCACGCGCCTATAGCGATAATGGCCACGGGTGTCGCCCTTGTGATAGCGAGGAGCTTTGCGAGGATATTTTACAGGAACTCGTTCAATATAGGGCTGCCGCTGCTCGAGGTAAACGAGGACATCGGTGGGATAAGGCAGGATACACCTCTCGAGGTTAATCTTGACACGGGGCTGATAAAAGAGCTTTTAACAAATAAAGTGTACAGGGCTGCGCCTGTCCCTGAGTTTATGCAGGAGCTCCTGAGCGCAGGCGGACTGATGAACTATATGGAGAAGAAGAGACGCGTGTGATTCAGGCGATGAAATAAGCATACTGGAGAATCGATAGTATGAAGAAACATATCATCGTATTTCCGGGGGACGGTATAGGACCGGAGGTCGTGGGGCAGGCAAAGAAGGTGCTCGTCAAGGCGGCGGAGATGGGCGGCATGGATCTCGACATGCAGGAGTTTCCGATAGGGGGGGCGAGTATCGATATCTACGGCGTGCCGCTGAAAGACGAGTACCTGAAGGCCGCCAAAAGGGCGGACGCTGTCTTGCTGGGCGCCGTCGGAGGGCCGAAGTGGGACGTTGTGGAGCCATCGATACGGCCCGAGAAGGCCTTGCTCGCATTGCGGAAAGGACTGAAGACCTATGCGAACCTGAGGCCCGCAAGGCCATATCCCGCCCTGCTGAAGGCGTCCACCCTGAAGGAGGACGTCATAAAGGATGTGGACATACTCGTTGTCAGGGAGCTGACGGGAGGCATATACTTCGGCAGGCCGCGGGGCATAAAGGAAGGCAAAAAGGGGTACAACACGCTTGTCTATGCCCGCAAAGAGATTGAGAGGATTGCAAAAAAGGCATTCGATCTGGCGATGCTGAGGAAGAGGCACGTGACGAGCGTCGACAAGGCGAACATACTCGAGACATCCATGTTCTGGCGCGAGATCGTGAAAGGCGTGGCTGCAGGCTACCCGGAGGTCAGGCTCGATCACATGTATGTCGATAACTGCGCCATGCAGATCATACGGGCCCCCGGACAGTTCGATGTGATACTTACCGACAATATGTTCGGGGATATTTTGAGCGACGAGGCGTCCATGCTCACGGGCTCCCTCGGGATGCTTCCGTCTGCGAGTATAGGCGACAGGAAGGGCCTTTTCGAGCCCATCCACGGCTCTGCCCCGGACATAGCCGGCAAGGGCGTTGCCAACCCTATCGCGACGATCGCCTCCGTCGCTATGATGCTGAAGTATTCGTTCAACAGGGTGGACCTTTCCGACGTGATCGAAGGGGCCATAGAGAGGGTGCTGGAAGACGGGCTGCGTACGAAGGACATCGATGACGGTACCGGGATCTCTGTTTCCACGGAGCAGATGGGGGAGGAGATAGTGAAGAGGTTGGGACGCACGGCGTCTCAAACAGGGTCCGGGAAGGTATGATGCAGAAAGGCGGCTGTTTGTATTCGTACCTGGCTTCATAGTACAGTAAAAACACAACACAAAAGGAGTGAAAGAAAATGGGAAGTAAAAGTTACTCGGTCGCGATTGCAGGTGCGACCGGTGCTGTCGGGAATGTGATGCTGCAGCTGCTTGAAGAACGTAAGTTCCCCGTGAGGGAACTGAGGCTGCTCGCCTCGAGCAGATCGAAAGGCAAGACACTGAAATTCAGAGGAGAGAATGTATCCGTGGAGGAGCTCGGACCTCGTTCCTTTACGGGTATAGAAGTCGCACTTTTTTCTGCGGGTGCCTCGAGGAGCAAAGAGTTTGCAAAGCATGCGGTCGAGTCGGGCGCTGTCGTTATAGACAACAGCTCTGCGTTCAGGATGGAGCCGGACATACCGCTCGTCGTCCCGGAGATAAACCCTGATGCGATAAAACAGTATAAGAAAACGGGAATCATAGCGAATCCCAACTGTACGACCATCGTCACCCTGATGGGGGCAGCGCCCTTGCACAGATACGGCAGGATAAAGCGCATGGTAGCCACGAGCTATCAGGCCGTTTCCGGCGCGGGAGCAAAGGCGATGGCCGAGCTCGAGGCGCAGGTCAGGGCGTGGGCCAAGGGAGAGCCATTGAAGGTAGAGGTGTTCCCTTACCAGATCGCATTCAATATACTGCCGCATATTGATGTTTTTCTTGAAAATGGATATACAAAGGAAGAGATGAAGCTGATCAATGAATCGAGAAAGATATTGGACGATCAGGCCATAAAGGTCTCTCCGACGACGGTGAGGGTGCCCGTGTTCAGGGCACACTCGGTCGCTGTCAACATACAGACGGAGAAGAAAATCACGAAGGCAAAGGCGATAGAGCTGATCAATGCGTTCCCGGGCGTGCAGGTCGAGGACGATCCTTCGAACAAGAAATACCCCATGCCGCTTTTCGTGGCAGGACGGGACGACTGCTTTGTGGGCAGGATACGGGAAGACGACTCTGTGGAGAACGGCCTGAACTTCTGGGTGGTGGGCGATCAGCTCAAAAAAGGCGCAGCGTTGAATGCGATCCAGATTGCCGAGCAGATGATAAAAGACGGGATGTTGTGAAGGGAAAAATAGTTGTTTAGAATAAACGTAAAATCTGTGTTATCAAAAAGCACATCGGATACATGGAGGGGCGGGGCGTTGCCTCGCCCTATTGAAAAAGCAATGGCTCAAAATTTTGAATCCCTCCGAAGTATTTTTGTGCGCCGTATTTTCCTTGTCTTCCTTGCGATTGCTGGCCCCTTGATCATGGCCCCGGATACGGCCCTTGCCTTACCGAACACGAAGGTCGCTTCTATACCGGTGGACACCGGGCCTTACGGTATTGCGGGAAACGGTGTATACGCCGTTGTGGCTGCGGGCCAGTCGGGGTACGTGGACATCATAGACCTTTCCAACGACCAGGCCTCCCCAAAAAGGATCTATATCGGGACGAATCCTTCGATGGTGACCATCAGTCCTGACGAGTCCACGGCGTATATTACCAACTATGGGGACAACAATGTCTACATTATGAATCTGACCAATGGCAGCTTTACCACGTCCACCGTTGCCGTCGGCAGTAGGCCCATCGGTATCGCCGTAGCCAACAACAGGGTGTTCGTGACAAATTATCAGGACGATACCTTCTCGTACTTCCCGGTCGGTTCCTCCTCCGTCACCACTGTGCGGACATGGGGGGGGGGGCCGATAAGCATAGCCGCGGACTCAAACGCAAACAATGTCTACGTGGCCAACAGCGGCGCGAATGCGGTGAATGTGTTCCGATACAACTATCAGGTCTCCAACAACTACGGCGTTGTGACGACCGTTACGACCGGCTCGTACCCGTCCGCGGTCTTATTGTCGCAGGATGGGACGAAACTGTACGTTGCCAATGCCGGGGACAATTCAATATCCGTCATAGACACGTCTTCGAACGATGTCGTAGATACGATATCCCTCTCGTCTCTGGGCGGGCACCCCAACGCGCTCGCGCTGACGTCCGACGGCTACCTGATGGTGATCAATTCGCCGATCGGCGGGATCACCATCGTACAGACATCCAATGATCAGGTCATCAGTACTTTCAACGTGGGCTCGTCCCTCGAGCAGGTGTTTCTAAGCGGCCCGGACGCGTACGTTACGGATTTTTCTGCAAACAGGGTCTACGACCTTTCGAGCATCGTCTCGATATCCTCGACAGCTCCTGGTGCCATAAATGATACAAACAATAACACATCCTTCATCACGTGGTCGTCTACCGAGTCGGGTACCTACGAGGTTGAGATAGGAGGCAACGGTACCAAGGGGAGCGGTACTGTAATCGCCGGAAGGGGTGGCTCCGTATCGGCTGGGCAACCTATCACGACGCCGATATACGCGTCCGACTTTGCCGGAGACCCGGATGGACCATACACCATATACATCTATGTGACGACCCCGGCTCTTACCGCCTATGCGTCCACGATTATCACCCTGCTGACCACCCCCCCTCCGCCCGCTACCGGCCTTTCCGCTACCCCCGGTGACGGCAAGGCCATACTGGAGTGGACGGCGAGCGCCTCATCGTATATCGGCGGATATAATGTCTATTTTTCCACATCGACGTTCGGGCTGACAAATACACCCTCGGGCTTTCAGCAGGTAGCGGGCAATGTCTCTTCCTATACTGTGAAGGGACTGACAAATGGGGCGCTCTACTATATGGCCGTCCAGGCCTATGACATCGCGACGAACGAGAGCGCACTGAGCAATATCACCAGCGTTACCCCGGTCTATATACCGAGTCCCGCTGACCTCGCCGATCAGAAAGGCAACTGCTTTATTGCGACCGCGGCGTACGGCTCGTACGACGATTTCGATGTATGGGTGTTACGGCAATTCCGCGACAGAATACTCCTCAAAAACAGGGCCGGCAGATGGTTCGTGAGTACCTATTACAGGATGAGCCCTCCCATGGCCCATTTCATTGCAGCACACGATGAAGTGAAGGCCGTTGTACGGGTGATGCTGAAGCCGCTCGTGTACGGAAGTATGGTGGCGGTTTACGGGACATCGGCACAGAAGCTGATTCTGTTGTTTCTATCGGTGGGTTTGATAATACTTGTGACGATGTTCATGATAAGGAGAAATAGATATGCTTAAGAGAATAATGGCGGGAACGGCGGCTGTGATTGCGCTGTTTGCATGCACACCGGCCCCCGCCTCCGAGACCGTCCACTACGAGCTCACCCTGGGAGCGGGTGCCCTGCGCTTTACAAAGGACCCGGTGCTTCAGTCCTTTTATAAGAACAGCTATGTTCCTGTGTACAATCTGGACGTGGGTGTCCTGTTCTATCACTTTGTGGGCATCGACGGCTCGCTGGGGTTTGTCTACGGTAAGAACACGATCTATGCCCAGCCAGGTATAGGGGAGCAGTATGTGTTGATGGTATACCCGGCACGGCTCGATGCTGTATTGCAATTGAGGATTAAAGACGATCAGCCCGTCTATCCCTACGTCGGCGCGGGGGGGGTGGCAACGGGCTTTTACCAGGTCAGGTCGTCCGACAAAAAGACGGTGAGCGGCTACAGGTACGGGTACGATTGGATGGCCGGGATACATTTCCTGCTCGATCCCATCGACATGAGGCACGTCGGCAATCTGCGTACGGAGTACGGTATCGATCATGTCTATATCGATGTGAGGATAGGGCAGGACGTGGTAAACGATTTCGGCAAGGGCCTCGGCTTCGATTTTACGGACCAGTATATATCCGGCGCCTTCGGCTTTGAATTTTGAACCTGTTGAAGAACCGCAATATAAGGCTTGTCATCGAGTACGACGGAACAAACTACAAAGGCTGGCAGGTACAGAAGTCGAGAGTGATGCATGACGGGCCGGAGGCGGGGAGTGATGCTGCCATCGTAACAGTACAGGGGATGCTTCAGGAAGCAATCAAAGAGATAACAGGCGAGGAGGTAGGGATCACAGGTGCGGGCAGGACCGATTCGGGGGTCCATGCAAGGGGACAGACGGCAAACTTTCACACATCATCCGGTATCGGGGTCGAGAGGCTCCCGTTCGCAATAAATGCCCATCTGCCCTGCGATATCATCGTAAAGTCAGCCGAGGAAGTAGCTTCGGGCTTCAATGCGAGAAAGGATGCAAAGGCGAGAGAATACATGTATGTGATCAACAACCACAGGTTCAGGTCGGCGATTGCAAGGCTTTACAGCTATCACGTGCCGCAGGAGCTTGACCTCGAAGCAATGGGTCAGGCGGCAGATTGTTTTAAAGGACTGCATGATTTTTCCGGGTTTACGGCGGGGGCCGGACAAAAGCCGGACGGAGATGCAGGGGCGACCCGTTGGGTCGCCCAAAACAGGTCGATTCACCGAATCGCCCCTACGGAGGAAACGTCGGGACAATCGCAGAGGCTTCCCCCAACATATAAAAACATCATGAAGCTCGACATAGAGAGACGAATGGAGTTTATATACATAATCGTGAAAGCGAACAGTTTTTTGATGCACATGGTAAGGTATATGACCGCGGCATTATTGGAAGTGGGTAAGGGCAAGATGGGGCCGGAGGACATAAGGCTTTATCTTGAGCCATCACCCAGGAAATGGACGGGTTCCAGGGCACCCGCACGGGGACTGTTCCTGATGAAGGTGGAGTATTGATCTCATGGACACCTCGCATATCAGGAACTTCTCCATCATAGCGCATATCGATCACGGCAAGTCCACGCTCGCCGACAGGATACTCGAGCGAACGGGTGTGCTCTCGATCAGGGAAAAGAAAGACCAATTCCTCGACCAGATGGATCTTGAGCGGGAACGGGGCATCACCATAAAGGCATCGCCTGTAAGGATAGACTATCATTCGAAGCCGGGCCAGAATTTCCTGTTCAATCTTATAGATACCCCCGGACACGTCGACTTTTCCTACGAGGTCTCGAGGAGCCTTGCCGCATGCGAAGGCGCATTGCTCGTCGTCGACGCCACGCAGGGGGTCGAGGCCCAGACGCTCGCCAATGCCTATCTCGCCATAGACAACGACCTCGAGCTCATACCTGTGATAAACAAGATCGACCTCCCAGGCGCGGACCCCGAGAAGGTCAAAAAGGAGATAGAGGACATCATAGGCATCGATGCATCCGGCGCCATCCTTGCAAGCGCAAAGGAAGGCGTAGGCATAGAAGAGGTACTCGAGTCCGTCATAACCCGCATACCGCCGCCCAAAGGCGATCCCGATAAGCCCCTCAGCGCCCTTCTGTTCGATAGCTGGTACGACAGCTATCAGGGCGTTGTGATGATCGTGAGATTGTTCGACGGTCGTATCAGGATAGGCGACAGAATAAGGCTGTTTTCGACAGGCACGAGCTATGAGGTGACGAACCTCGGCGTTGTCGCCCCCATGCTGAGGGAGGTCTCCGGCCTCTCGGCGGGCGAGGTCGGTGCCATCATTGCCGGCATAAAGGACCTCCATGAGACGAAGATCGGCGATACCATCACGCTCGACGATAACCCGGCGTCGTCCCCGCTCCCGGGGTTCAAGCATATAAAGCCCATGGTGTTTGCGGGGCTGTACCCCATTGAGAACAACCAGTATGAGCCACTGAAGTCCGCTATCGAGAAGCTGAGTCTTAATGATTCATCGTTTACGTACGAGCCTGAGACCTCCACGGCGCTGGGGTTCGGGTTCAGGTGCGGCTTTCTCGGACTGCTTCATAAGGAGATCGTGCAGGAGAGGCTCGAGAGGGAGTACGGGCTTGAGTTGGTGACGACTGCGCCCACCGTGGCATACAATATCTATATTCATGGCGGCCAGGCGGTGTCGGTGGACAACCCTGCCAATTTCCCGGAAGACAGATCGATTCAGAAGATAGAGGAGCCCTACGTTCTTCTGACGATCCACATACCGTCGGAGTATGTGGGTGCCGTGTTGAAGCTGTGCGAGGAGAAAAGGGGGCTCCAGAGGGAGATGAAGTATCTCACGCAGAGCAAAGTCATGATCGTCTATGAGCTCCCCCTCTCGGAGATGATAAGCGACTTTTATGACAAGCTGAAGTCCCTGTCGCGCGGCTATGCTTCGATGGAGTACGAGTTCCTGGAGTACAAGGTGTCGGACCTCATAAAGCTCAACATACTCATCAACGGCGAGCCCGTGGACGCACTCTCCGTTATAGTCCATAAGGACAGCGCATATTACCGGGGAAGGTCGCTCACGGAGAAGCTCAGGAAGGTAATACCGAGGCAGCTTTTCGAGGTAAACATCCAGGCGGCCATCGGGTCCAGGGTCATTGCCAAGGAAAGCGTTAAAGCGCTCAGGAAAGATGTCCTTGCGAAGTGCTACGGCGGGGACATCACGAGGAAAAGGAAACTGCTCGAGAAGCAGAAAGAGGGCAAGAAGAGGATGAAGCAGGTCGGTGTCATAAACATCCCGCAGGAGGCGTTCTTGTCCGTATTAAAGACAGAATAGAGGAAGGAGATAGAAAGGTGATACGATGGCCAGAGAAAAAAGAAAAAAAGGGATCGTAAGGGAGTATGCAGAGGCGTTTGCGACTGCGATCGTGCTCGCCCTTATCATAAGGGCGTTCGTCATCCAGGCATTTAAGATTCCGTCGGGCTCCATGGAGCCTACCCTGCTGATAGGGGACCATATACTCGTTAATAAATTCATTTATGGAATGCATGTGCCGTT
>JAMCVD010000094.1 GCA_023381995.1 Deltaproteobacteria bacterium | reverse complement strand
CTAAGAGGGTAAAAAAAGGCTTTGCAAAGCAAAGCCTTTTCGTATATCACGCGTACAACCGCTCAAACATGATACAGCTTAAAACAGCGCAGCTACAAATCCTCCGTTATAGAACCGGTTCGTGTCTTGAAACATCAGCAATCTGCCGTCATACCCGACCTCTATGGATATGCCGGATACTATGCCGAACGCAAGCCCGACGGGATACATGAGGAAGCCTGACGGGGTACCAAGGATAGAATTGGTGTTTGCCGAGATGTTCGAAACGTCCTGCATATAGGAAGGCCTGAAACTCAGACGAATACCCTTTGTCAGTGCCCTTTCAAAAAGCGCAGAAACAAGCGGTCCGTCGACCTCGCCCGGAAAGTCCGGATTGATAAGCTCAAGGTCTCCCCAGCCGGCACCTATCATAACGATGGTGCGATCATCATGGATAGGGGCATACGAAACGACACCCTGGATAAGGAGGGTCTGCTCGTTGACGATGTACATGCCCGCACCGAGCGGCAGGGGCAAGTTCCTCCATATCAGATAGCTCTGGTCCGCGTCCGTATAGTTTACGATACCGGAGAGCGCAATATGGTTCTGGATGAAAAGGTCGGCATTGACACCGAATCCCCCATACAAGGAATCACTGTTCGTCCCCTGTTCGTACACATCTCCGACCATACCGTATGGCTTTATATAAAGCCATTTCCCGGCGCCTCCCCGTCCCGAAGATGACCGGTTCGCGTACATAAAGCTGCCCCGCCGCGCAGATGGTGCCTGTCGTGTTCCCTGCTCCGGGCTTTCGGGGGTATAGCCGAAACTTGCAAGTCCTACGATATATGGTGTTCTGGCGAGAGTCAGCTCATAGGTATGCATACCCTCCGGAACGTCGATGGGTATGGTGTTGGTTTGCACGGACGGATTATAATCCTTTATGCCCTGAAAAGTTGCGTTTGACCGCGTCGTTTCAGGAAACATATACTGATTGGTCATATAATTGTCCCGCTTCACAAACAACCGAAAAGCAGGCAATTTCGCGTAATTCCGGTAAACGGCGGTTTTTATATAAATAGTAAGTTTGCCGGGGCCCTGCACCTCTATTCGCAGTGGCATGGCCGGGGTAAACTCCGCCATGGGATACGCCCTGCCTGCATCGATGATACTCAGCGACCTGTTGCTGGAAAGCATCCGCGGTCCCTGCACGGCAAACGCATTGAGCGGTATAAAACTCAGAAACAGGAATACAAGTATTGATACCCTGTTTGGTTTCATAGTTTCTCCTTTTTTATTTAAAGACACCGCTGGTATACCCATTCTGCCGACTGCCGCATACGTTGTGTGCAGATTGGACCCCGTAGGTACCTCCGGAACAATTTGAGCCCGCGTTGACCGTCACGGTAAACTGGCCTGCCGTCGTACCTGTCCACATAAAGCCTGCCTCAGTAGCACCACAAGCCGAAGTTATTGTCGGGTTTATTGTCTGGTTCATGGGCTGGTTGTAGAATACGCCGACATGGAGTGTCAGGGGACTACCGCCGCCTAAATTGTCTGCTGAAACATCCTGCGATGTTGCAACAACGTCCGGAGCAGGCAGATTGCAGCGAAGATTGATGTTTGGCACAAACGATGTTCCGCCGCTGCACAGATTCACTGTCCGCTGGCGGGCATAATACACACCGCTCGGATCGACATACCATGCTATTATGGGCACACTTAAAGAACAATCGAACGCAGCAGGGAGATTCGTCAGGGTATAGGTTCCATCCGTGGGGTTTGTTGCTGTCCTGTACACTCCGTCAATACCGATGAAGCCCGTTGGATTCCCGGTCAAATCCCTCATATCTATCATCACATTTGCAGTCTGCTGGGTGAACGGATTGCCATTCAGATAAACAGAGCCTTTGGCCGTCCCATCTGCTTTAAACATATATGCATTAATGATCGCCAGCGCATTGCCCTGCGGGAATGTCGGCGGCGTGTTGCCGAGATTTGTACCATAGATCGAGGTTCCGTATCCAGGAAGGCTGAAGTATACCGGATAGTTTGCACCTGTCGGTAGCCCGCCAAGCTGGTATATGCCGGATGCATTGGATTTTGCCGTTGCCATACCTCCGCCTGATGTCGTGCTAATGGTAACGCCGGACAGCCCTGCATTTGTGGAGTAATCAGTCACCAGCCCCTGGATCGAGCCTGTCGGGGTACTGGTTTCCTGCGTCACGGACGTGGCCTGGTTGCCGCACCCTGCACCGAGGATCAGGGCTGCTAACACGTATAAGAATATAGTTTTCATAGCCCCTCCAATTCGATTTATCGTACACAGAGGCTTGGCATTATCGTTGTGGCACCCGAATAGAGATTCAAACTTCCGGAATTATCCGTATAGTATGTACTGCTGCTTATATAATAGGCGTATACGCCGGGGCCGGGAATATTCAATCCAAATATGCTGCCTGGCAGATTGGATAGTATGTATGTTCCGTTGCTTGCGGCTGTCGTTGCTGTCGGTATCATATCAAAACCGACAAAATTAGCCGGCAGAGGACCCGTGGGGCCTATGTTCCTCAAATCCAATACTATTTGCACTTTGCCAATCGGGGTATTGGTACCACACCCTACGTTGATACCGTCATAAACCGTACCGCTTATGGATGCGGCGAGCTGGAACATACCGACATTCTGCTGGATCACCGCATTTCCCTGCGGGAATTGCGACGCATTCACATTCAGATTTACATTATAGATTGGTGTTGCATAGTTATTTGCCGTGTAGGTAACCATGTATGCGGCGCCGAGCGGAAGATTGCCAAGCGTGTATGCCCCCTGTGCGTTGGCAGTGGCAATCTGATAACCGCCGTTCACCAGTACGTATGCCCGTGCACCTGCTATCGGGGTATTGTAGTCCTGATCATAGATCTGACCGCTAATCGACCCGACGGGACTTGAATTGTTCTGCGCCACCTTGGCTGCCTGCTGGCCGCACCCCATGGCTAAGACTGTAAGAAGTAACACCGCTGAACTTAAGTAAAAAAGTTTTCCCCTCATTTCTTTTTCCTCCCCTTTTAAGTTTTATGGTACTTACCGTATCTATGATACAAAATCAGTGTCTTATTGCAAGAGTAATTTTTTTCTGACCACGGGCAGGAAAACCAGGCCCGCCTTCCCCCTCAATTCCTCTGATTATGCATGTTCATGTTCTGGTTCATGGGCATTCCCTCTGAGTGATTGGCGGGCATTTGCGGCCTGTTCATCTCCATACTGTTTCCCCGTCCCATGCCCTGGTCCATCATAATAGTCCTCTTGTCCGGAGGCTGGTCCATCAGCTTCATTGTTTTATGTTGGATTTCGTCTATAGTTTTATGCCCGGCGAATTCCTTTTTCATAAATGACAGGCTCTGATCCTTGCCGAAGCCGGAAGAGACCAGAGATGTCAGGGACACCGTGCCCATGATATAGTAGGATTCACGAGCCCGGGGAGCCGCATGGTACAGGTCTTTTAACTCGTTTTTTGTTATTCCGTTGAAAACAGCGATTGCCATGGCTTGTTTCAGTTCATTGCCCGAATGCCCCTTTATCTTCATTTCACTGTAGACCGCGTTTGCCGTCACATACGAGCGTTCGAGTCTGCCGGCGGTATCGACGATCAAGCGGGGCGCAACATGTTTGGATATGCCCTCCATGATCTTACCGGTTACGACACCGGCCGGTACATCGTCCATCTTTGCCCTGACAACGACCTCCAGCATCTCTGTTATCTCCTTGTCCGGTACCCCGGCAGCCCTTGCCCTGGATACCATGGACGATGCCTGGTCGGAAGGGACACCGCTTTTTATGGCTTCCTGCAGTGCATCCGATACCGTACCGGCATGAGCCGAAACCGCGAATGCAGCAAGAACAATGAAACATGTCACCATCGTTTTTAACTTCATATCTTTATAAGATAAGACTGCATTACGCCTATTCGGTAACATGCTTCTCCTCTCCGTGTAAACCCCTGCCGACCAGAACAATGCCGTCCCTCCCGCCAAAACCATCGGATGCATAGGCATCCGCATACGGTGGTACTACCCGGATATCATGGTTTATGATAAACTGGTAATGATAAATACCTTCGGCCAGATGCATCCTCAGGACCCATGTTTTGCGGTCCAGCTTTTGCATGGGCAGGGAGGCAGCGTCCCAGTTATTAAAATCTCCGGTAAGGTTTACCGATGCAGCGGATGCCGATTCATAGGTGAATGTACAGGTATTATTGTACGACACTGCATTGGGGACGATCTGTCCTCCTGCGCAACTCCATAACGATACTATGACAAACAACATGACCGCCTGTTTCATATATACCCTGTTGTATACTGTTTATACTTGACCTTTGCAAGTCCTGTACGGTACATCTGGTAAACACTATGAAAACCGGCATTAATTTTATTTCGTTCCGTTCATATCAGGGTACCGAGATCTTTGCCAGTAACCTGCTTTCCGAGCTTATCGGCATGGACAAGCAGGGGACATACGTTATCTTCGGCTCAGCGCACCTGCCGGAGCAGATGAGGTTAAAGGCACAAAACACCTCACTGGAGATCGTCCGGGTAAATCCGGACAACGCCATAAGTTCAGGCTTGTATCAGCAGTTCCTCCTGCCGCTGAAACTCATGCTCAAAGGCATAACCGTGTTCTACGCACCTCTGCCCTCGGTGCCGATCCTGTATCCCGGCAAGAAGGTCATAACGATCCACGATTGCGCGTATGACCGGTTTGCAGAGTACAAAAGCACGCTTAGCAGGCTGTATCTCAAGTCCATGTACCTTGCAGGCAGATACTTCTGCGATGCCATCGTAACGGATTCCAACTTTGCAAAGCAGGAACTTGTCAGCCTCTACCATATCAATCCCCGCAGGATAACGGTCATCTACCCGGGTATACCGGAACTTCCGCAGCCAGGCGAAGCATTCCTCACGGAAACCAGGCTGCGGTTCAACATAACCGGCCCGTACTTCCTCTATGTCGGTATAACAAGACCAAGAAAAAATATACCCGGATTATTGAAGGCGTTTAAACACTTCGCACAAAACTACATGGACGTACAGCTCGTACTCGCAGGCAGGATAGACACCTCGTTTGTCGATGTGGCACAAGAGATCTCCTCGCTCGGTCTTGAAAAGAGTGTGATACAGACCGGGTTTGTATCGGATGAGCAGAAGGCAGCTTTGTACAAAGGTGCCCTTGCACTGGTTTTTCCTTCTTTCTACGAAGGTTTCGGCATACCCGTGATCGAGGCGCAGAGCACGGGTACGCCGGTGCTCACGTCCGGCACATCCTCATTGCCCGAAGTCGCCGGTACAGGCGCACTGTATGTCGATCCGAACGATACGGATGCAATCGCCCGCGGCATGGAAAAGCTCCTCGATGCCAAGTTCAGCCGGGAGCTTGTCCGCAATGGCTATGAAAACAGCAAACGCTTCTCATGGAAGACCGCGGCACATCAGCTGGATCAGCTTTTGAAGGCACAGCCGTGAAGATACTCCAGATCAATAAGCTCTACCACCCGGTCGTGGGCGGCATAGAGACCATAGTACGGCAGACTGCGGAAGGCATAAACAACACCGGCGGGTTTACGGTTGATGTCCTTGCCTGTAATGACAGATTCAAAACAACGACTGGAACGATACAGGGGGTGTCTGTAACAAGGGCATCAAGCATCGGCATATTCTTCAGTATGCCTGTATCGATACGTTTTATCTCACTGCTCAATAAAATGTGGCGCGGGTACGATGTGTTGCACATACACCTGCCGTTTCCGCTCGGCGAACTTGCCCTGTGGCTCATCAGGCCAAAGACAAGGATCGTGGTTACCTATCATAGTGATATCGTCCGGCAGAGGCTTATTTCATCCGCGCTGAGCTGGCTCCACACTTGGGTGCTCGGACATGCGGAGAGCATAGCAGTTTCCAACCCGAATATTATCGAATCATCGCATCTCTTGAAAAACTTCAAAACAAAGTGCACGATCATACCGTTCGGCGTTGACACAAAAATGCTTAATCCGGACAGCGGTACGCCCGCGAAGCAGGAGGAGATACAGAAGTCCTACGGTAAACGGATCGTCTTGTTTGTCGGAAGGCTGGTTTACTACAAGGGTGTGGAATACCTGATTCGGGCAATGAAGGGCATAGATGCAAGGCTTGTCATCATAGGCGAGGGCCCGCTTAAGCAGAAACTCCTCACCGAGGTGCGTGATAACGGACTGGAACCTGCCGTGACATTCCTGCCTTACCGGCCGCAGGATGAACTTGCGGATTATTACCGTGCAGCTTCCGTATTCGTACTGCCATCTATTTACAAGAGCGAGGCATTCGGTATAACCATTATAGAGGCAATGGCATGTGGACTGCCGGTGATATCCACGGAGCTGGGGACCGGCACCTCGTATGCAAACCAGGACGGCCGCACGGGGTATGTTGTCCCGCCGCGTGACAGCGATGCGATACACAGGGCATTGATACGGCTTCTTTCGGACAATACTGTATTGTCGAAGATGGGTAAAGCGGCGTTTACCAGGGTCAGGACGGGCTTTACCATGGAAAGTATGATGAACGGATACAAAAAACTTTATACAAATTTGCATGATGAATGACATATCAAAATTGAAACTTATGTTACTCGGGGCAGGAGATATCGCGCTCATGTACGTCTCCCTTGTAGCAATGCTGATCATCCGGTACCATGGGGGTTTTTATTATGAGCTCATACGCTATCATCTCGTCCCGTTTAGCCTGCTTTTTTGTCTCTGGCTGATCCTGTTTTACATAGGCGGGTTTTACGATCTGAAGAACCTGAAAAACAACCTTGTCTTCAAAAGGAACTTCATGATCGTCATGTTCATCATGTTTCTGGCTGCCATCCTGTTCTTCTACCTGATAACCGCATTCGGGGTTTCGCCCAAAACGAACCTCTTTGTATTTTTCCTGCTGTTCGGCGTGCTGGAGTACGCATGGAGGCATATCTACAATATTGTTCTGATAACGTCCATGACACCGCTCAACGTCACCATTATCGGCAGCAACCAGGACGAAGAGCTTCTGGTGAATTACATCGCCGGCAACCCGCAGATCGGCTATAGGATCCGGCACCGGATCGAGACCATAGACAACAGCTTCGCGGAAAAACTTGCCTCTACCGACCTGCTGATAATCCCGGATTACATCAAAAAAGACAAACTCATGGTGCGGCACATCTATAATACCCTGTTCAAGGGCATCGGGATAAAGGATGTCTCCACATTCTACGAAGAGATATTCGGGAAAATTCCTCTCAGCGAACTCGAGGAGTCATGGGTCATAGAAAACCTTTCCGCACAACACTCGCTGTTCGACACTGCGAAAAGGCCGGTAGAACTCGGACTGGCGGTCATCCTGACGCTGGCGGCCCTGCCGGTCATAGCCGCAATAATACTGGTGATAAAACTGACATCGAGCGGCAGCATCATTTATAAACAGCGCAGGGTCGGCAAATACGAGAAACTGTTCACCCTGTACAAATTCAGAACCATGGTGCCGGACGCGGAATCCAAAGGCCCGCAGTGGGCAGAAGAGGATGATGCGCGAATCACCGCGGTTGGCGGCTTTTTACGGCGCACCCATCTCGATGAGCTGCCGCAGCTCATCAATGTCATCCGGGGCGACCTCTCGTTCGTCGGTCCGAGGCCTGAACGCCCGGAGTTCGTGGAACGTCTGAAGAAAAAGATACCCTATTATGAGATCCGGCATATTGTAAAGCCCGGGATTACAGGCTGGGCGCAGATAAATTACAAGTATGCGTCTTCAATCGACGATACCTACGAAAAGCTGAAGTTCGACATATACTATCTGAAGAAACGTTCACTCGTTTTTGACATGCTTATATTATTGAAAACAATTAAAACCTTGTTTATAAATCCATAGATTAAGGAGAGACCATGAACAAAATATCATTCGGTACGGAAGGGTACAGAGGAATCATAGGGTATGATTTTAATTTTCAAACAGTTGAGAGGATTGCTAAGGCCATATCCGGGTATATAAGCGAGAACAAAGGCAAAAAACTGCTCATCGGATATGATACACGGTTTCTATCGAAAGAATTTGCCCAGCATGCTGCCAACACGGCAGCAAAGCAGGGGCTCGAGGTGCTGCTCTCCGAGAGCTTCTGTCCGTCCCCGGTGCTGTCGAATGCAACAAAGGGCCTTCATTTTAACGGCGGGATCATGATCACCGCGAGCCACAATCCGCCGAAATACAACGGGATTAAGTTTAAATCACACTACGGCGGCGCTGTTCCGACCGAGGTAACAAACCGGCTTTCGGAGCTTGTCTCCAAAACACCCGGAGAAGACACACGGCCGGATGAGTACAACGAAACGATAGATATCAAGTATATCTACCGGCAGGATATAGAACGGTTTATCGACAGGAAGCTCCACGGCAAAAAGAGACTGAACAGCCGACATCGGCATTGCACTCGATGGTGATGCCGACAGAATAGCGCTGGTAAACGAGGACGCCGAGTACGTAGACGCACACAGGGTCTTCGGACTGCTGATCATGTATCTCGTCGAGGAGATGGGCATGAACGGCGAGGTGGCGAAAACGGTTTCAAGCACCGAAATGATCAACAAACTGTGTGCGCATTACAATCTGAAACTGCACACGACGAAGATCGGCTTCAAGTATATCTGCGAACTCATGCAGCAGGGCAATGTTATGATCGGCGGCGAGGAAAGCGGCGGCATAGG
>JAMCVD010000042.1 GCA_023381995.1 Deltaproteobacteria bacterium | reverse complement strand
TACCACGGAAGCATTGCAGGCAGTCCGGATGTGTTTCCCTTCGCAGTGTCGAACACTCTTTCTTTTTGTTCTATCAGTCCCCTGATCACTTTTGGGATAAGAGCCTCTTTTTCTATCAACATAGCAATTAGTGGCATGGTGATTATCATACAGGGAATACCTGTAGTCGGGAGTCATCATGCGCCGAACTTTTTGAGCCGCATGCCGTTTGCGAGCATCAGGGGCATGATGTCCGTGGAATGCAGGATGCCGAGTTCGCCCTTGAGACACTCTCGCTCCGTGAACGCGGAGGACGTCTTCCCGAAGACGTACCTGCTCTTCAACAGCACCGGCACCGGGTGCCAGCTATGCCCCTTTATGAGTGCCGGCGTGGAATGGTCCCCGGTTATGACGAGTACGTCCGGGCCGAGAGACAGGATCCCCGGCAGGGCCGCATCGAACTCCTCTATGACCCTGCACTTACCCCGGAAGTTTCCGTCCTCGCCGTTCGAGTCCGTCTTCTTTATATGGACATAGAAGAAATCATACCTGTCGTAATTTTCCCCGAGTGCCCGTATCTCTTCCGATATGCCGCCGCTTACCTTCAGCGTGTCCATGCCGATCAGCTTTGCCAGGCCGAGGTACATGGGGTACGTCGCGATGGCAAGGGACTTCAGCCCGTACACCTCGTTGAACCTCGGTATCCGTGGTACGGACGAGAAGCCCCGGAGAAGTACGTAGTTCGCCGTCTCCTGGTCCTTCAGTATCCGGGCCGCCCTCTCCACAAACCCGAGGGCGATGCCCGCGACGTGCCGTGCGGCCGCATTGGATGGCGAAGGCGCTACCGGCTCCAGGCCCTCTTTCTGCGGGTCGGTGTCCTCGATCGCGCCGGCCCCTTCGTCGAGCAGGGAAGGGAACCGCAGCACAAGGGCAAACCTGTGCTCCATGCCCGGGAGCAGTATCACCTGTGCATCGTCGATCTGTCGTATCTGCTCCTGCAGCATCCCGGTTATCTTCGCGCTGTGGTCGGTCGGGATTCTGCCCGCCCTCCTGTCCTTTATTATGACCCTCGTGCCTTCGCGGACGGCGGTCGCATAGTTGCACCGTACCGCTATATCGTTCCCCGTAAGGTGGATGCCCAGGCCCAGTGCCTCAAGCACCCCTCTGCCTATCTCCCATTCCAGCGGGTCGTATCCGAATATACCGAGGTGCCCGGGACCGCTGCCAGGCGTTATGCCGTAGGCGACCGGCACCTGCAGACCGCACGCAGAGCCGGCCGCAAGCAGGGACAGGTTGGGTGCTTTTGCGCCCTCGAGCTCGCTCACTCCGTCGATGGGCATCCCTCCGACGCCGTCGAGCACGACGAGCACGAGCTTCGTGGTGTTGGGCGCTATAAGCGGTCCCAACAGTTCCTGATCGTTCATGGCACCTCCTTCGTGCGCTGTGCGCCCTGACCGGACCTTGCCGCTTCTTCCTTCTCCAGCACGTTGAACGCGACCTTGCCCACGAGTGTGTGCGGCAGCCCGGTCCTGAACTCTATTTCCCGTGGGCAGCTCCATTTGATCAGGCGCTTCCTGCAGTGTTCTATGATCTCCTTTTCCTTCTCCGGGCCGGCGGCAGAGGGGTCTTTCAAGACCACGAAGCCCTTGACCCGCTGTACTTGTGTCTCGTCGGGCACGCCTATGACACAGGCTTCCCTGACGTCCGGGTGCCCGCAGAGCACGTCCTCGACCTGGTGCGGGTAGACATTCATGCCGGAAGACTTGATCATCCTCTTGAGCCTGAGCTTGAAATAGAAGAACCCATCGCTGTCCATGGTCCCGATGTCCCCCGTGTGCAGCCATACCCTCCCGTCAGCATGCCTCTTCAGCGTATCGGCGGTCTCCCGGGGCTGGTCCATGTATCCGAGCATCACGGCCGGGCCGCTCACGCATATCTCGCCCTCTTCGCCCACCGGTGCCTCTTCCATCGTCCCGGGCCTGACGATCTTCGCGAGCATGTCCGGGAACGGTATGCCAATGCTGCCCTCCCTGTACTCGGTAAGGGGCATCGCCATAATGGCGGTAACGGCCTCGGTCAGGCCGTAGCCCTGCATCAGCCTGACGCTGCCGCCCCGGCTCCTGACCGTGTGCTCGAACTCCTCCTTTACCTTCGATGGAAGGGAGTCCGCGCCGCTGAATGTGGCCTTGAAGCAGGACAGATCCGTCTTCCGAAATACCGGGTCGCGCGACAGCGCGTCGAAGAGCGTGGGTACCCCGACCAAAAAGTTGGGCCTTACCTTCCTGACCAGCTTTGCCACGGTCTTCGGCGTAAACTGAGGGACGAGCACGCTCTTACCCCCGCCCATGAACGCCGCATTCACACACACGCCCAGCCCGAACCCGTGGAATATGGGCAGGATCGCCAGGATTGAGTCCCCGCCCGAGAGCTTCGCCCACTCGGAGACCTGCTTTCCCTCGCTTATGAAATTCATGTTCGAGAGCATGATGCCCTTGGGCGTGCCCGTCGTACCGCCGCTGTACATGATTGCCGCCATATCGTCCGTGGACATCTCCGCCTTCTGTGCCTTCGGATACGCTCCCTCGATCAGCCTGTTCCACCATACGACGCCGTTGTCGTGCACGCGCGGGAGCTTTCTGCCCCTCAGGAGGTAGAAGGCGGCCTTCTTTGCCATACTGAGATAATCGGTGATGCCTGCGAGCACAACGGTCTCGAGCGACGTCCTGTCTCTTACCGCCCTGAATTTGGCGTAAAACATATCGAGCGTAAGTGCAAGCCTGCTCTTGCTTATATCGAGGTACATCCGGATCTCCTCCGGGGTCGAAAGTGGATGGATCATGCTCGAGACCGCGCCGAGCTTGTTCGCCGCATAGAAGCATATAATCCCCTGCGGGCTCGTGGGCATCGATATGGTAATGCGGTCGCCCTTCCCCAGCCCAACGGCCGCGAGCGCATCGGCGCATCGGTCGATCTGCTCTGCGAACGTCCTGTAGGTCGCGGTGTATCCGAGAAAATCGTACGCGACGTCGCCCGGGTGCTCGCGGGCGGTCTGCATCACGGCCTCGTACATCGTGACCCTGGGGTAGGCAATGGAGACCGGCACACTGCCGTAAAATTTCAGCCACGGCTTTTGTTCATACATGCATATACTCCCTTGTTTCGGCCGGTTGTTTTCCTACCAGAACGGGACTAAAAAGTCGACAACTCTTTTGTCGTACCTCTGTACCCGAAGCACTTGTAGAGATAGAAGGTAAACCGTACGGCGTTATCGTGCCGTGCATGGATTATGAGCTCACCGGCAGGCACGACGTGGTCAAACAGTGCTGAGACCTGCTTCTCCATGGGTGCGTATCCCACGTACACGGCGTCCCTGCCCCTGACGGCCCTGAAGCTGTTCCAGAGGTCATACTGACTGAAGCGGCGAATCACGGGCAGCTCGTAGACCTGGGGGTTTCCTACTACATAGAAGGCGAGCTCCGCATTGAGCCCGTACTCGTGCGTCGCGACGAAGCTGCCCGCTGGCATCGAGGAGAGAATGGCCGAGACCTGCCTGCCGAGCTCCTTCCACCCGTACAGCCTATTCGTCGGGTCCCTCCGGGGCGGTAAGTATATGCCGACGTCGTGCATGGCGCCGGGGTAGTACGCGAAGATGGACGTCAGGGTACTGAGCAGCAGGGTCAGCCCGAGGCCCGCATTGATGAGGACGCGCAGCCAGCGCCTGCCCTGCCTGTACCTCTCATAGACCACGGCCACGGCTGCAATCGAGCCGGTTATGTAGCCCGACACCGGCCAGTTCGGCTCCGTACGTCCGCCGATGCTCAGGAGCGCTATGAACAGCAGGACCGGCGCCGACAGGCAGAAGAGGAAGAGGTACCTGTCGTCCTTGAGCTTCATCCCTCTGTACCCGCTCACGGCAATGCCGTAGACCACCGCGATAAAGAAAAGTCCCCCCTGCACGCCGGCCTGTCCCCCTATGTACTCGAACAGCGTGAAGGTGATGTCGTGCGTCTCCGACATCATGCCGATGGCGTGTCTGAACATGACGAAGTCGTGCGTAGCGTTCCAGATCAGTATGGGGCTCGCAACAGCCATCTCTATGAGCAGGGCCATATAAGGCTCTTTGCGCCCGAGCCAGCACCTGTTCTTCTCGGACAGAAGAAGGAACAGCCCGACCTCCGCCGTAAAGAATAGAAACATGTGGTGCGAGAGCAGGCCGAGCCCGAGACTCATGCCGATAAGGTACCACCACCACGGCCTTCCGTCGACACTCAGCCTCCACAGAAACAGGGCCGTCAGGGCCATAAAGAAGACCTGCGGAGAGTAGTATGTCATGATGATACCGCCCGCCATGGCTATAGGGAGTACATGGAACAGCACCACCACCCAGAACGCGAGCATGTCCGACTGCGTGACGTCCGCAGCAAGCAGGTAGATGACGACCGCGGTCATGGCCGCGAGTACGGGCGCCCCAAGCCTTACAGAGAACGTGGACAGCGGGAGTATGTGCGTGAAGAAGGCTATGATCCATGCAATCATGGGCCCCATGTCATAGTAGCTGAGCGCCGGGTGTCGTGCCCAGTCCCAGAAATACGCCTCGTCTTGCGAGAGCGTATAGTGCGTCGTCGCTATATAGAAAATCCTGAACATCAGGAACCCAAGGATCACGGCAAACGCCGCGTACTTATAGTCTTTGTTCTTCATTCGATCTCCTTAAAGCTCGTCAATCGTATTCCCATCTCTTTTATCATCGCCTTCATATCCTCCGACGTGAGTGCCTCAAGCTCGTCTTCCCACGCATACCCCCAGTTATAGACAGCGGAGGCGTCATACCCCGGATGCACCATCAGCTCCGTTATGCCGTTGCCAAGCCCCTTCACAAGGGAAGACAGCCGTGCCCCGGCCATGTGTCCTCTGTGCTCGAACCCTCCGAACCAATCGGTAAATGCAAGGCCGTGCTCTCTCAACCGTACCTTCAGACCCCTGCCGAGCACATTCATTACAAGTCCGCGGGCACCCGCTCCACGTGCGGAGGGCACCCTTATCCAACGTATTTTGAAGCGGTGCGCAAGCTCTATGGCGATGTCTCGTATGCCCGGGAGCAGGTGAAGGTGCTGATGGCTGTCCATATGGCTGACAGGGACACCGCTGTCCCTCAGCATGCCGATCTGTTCGGACAGCTCCCTCCTCAGGGCATCGCGGTCGAACCTCCCGAGCACAATCCTCGGGGCGACCTCCCTATAGCTCCTGAGAAACAGCCCCGAGCCGTCCACAAGCCCTTCGATCGTCCCGGAGACCGGCGCCTCCCCGCCGGTGAGCGTAAGGTGGATACCCGCATCGATACCGCAGCCCTTGAGCAGGGGCAGGCCGTCCTTGAAGTATGCGCCGTTGACCGCAACGGAGGTCGATGTGACAATGCCCTCCTCGTGTGCCCTGACGATCCCCGCCGTGATCTCCCGACAGAGGCCGAAATCGTCCGCATTTACTATGACGACTATGGTCATCTTCTTACGACGGGCCGGATGGACCTCAGCTCTCCGTACATCGAGATCATCTCACCGACTATCTTCATGATAACGCCCGAGCTCGAGAGCGTGGACACCCCCCTGCTGCGCGGGAAATAATTCGTCCCGAACTGTATGATCCTGTACCCGTACCTGTGCGCCCTTATAAGGAGTTCGGCGTCTATGAAGCTCCCCTCGGACCTGAGCTTTACGTACTCGAATATCTCTTTCTTGACGAGCTTGAAGGAAAAGTTCACGTCCTTTATCCTCAGACCGAACAAAAACTGTATCAGGGAGTTGTACACGTAGGAGTAGACCAGCCGCCTCAGTCCCTCCCCCGTCCTGTCGAACCTGAAGGCGGACACGATGTCCGCCTCGTAGTACCTCATGAGCCGGTAGGCGGTCTTGAGCTCCATCATGTCGAACGGGAGGTCGGTATCGGAGTACAGTATAACGTCCATCCTTGCATTGGAAAAGCCCGTCTTCAGGGAGCCGCCGAGCCCCCTGTTGGCCGGGTGATGGACAACGCTCACATGCCTGTCCCGCGAAGAGAGCTCGTCCGCAATCCTGCCCGTTGCGTCGCCCGATGCGTCGTCCACGATCAAGACCTCGTAATCGGGTATCCCGCCGGCCGTGAGCATGAGTTCGCACACCTCTTTTGCGGCTTCCACAGCCCGTCTTATATACAGCTCTTCGTTGTACATGGGATAGAAAACAGTAATCCCTTCCATTCGGAATCTCCTTCGATGCAATGTATATACGCATTTTCATCAAGATATGCAAACGAAGGTCGTCCGGGCGCTCCGCAAGGGCCCTCCCGGTCCATATGTTGTAACATTCTGAAAAAGTTATTATACTATTCTATAAATTCATGATGGAGGTCCGATATGAAAAGGATACTTGCTGTAATCGCCGCTTCGGTGATTATTATGACCGTGCCGGGTTTCCAGGGCCATGCCCGCGCGGACGCAGAGGTAAGCTTTAACCTGTTCTATGAGTCCCTTGGCCCTTACGGCTATTGGGTGGATGTCCCGCCCTACGGCTACGTATGGCAGCCTGCCCAGGTTGCGCCGGGATGGATGCCGTACGTAAACGGGTATTGGACATGGACCGATGCAGGATGGACATGGGCCTCCTATGAGCCCTGGGGGTGGGCCACGTACCACTATGGCTCGTGGGCGTTCGCCGACTATTACGGTTGGATCTGGGTACCGGGGACCGTCTGGGTACCGGCATGGGTCGTATGGTATTCCGGACCCGGCTATATAGGCTGGGCCCCGCGCCCTCCTGTATATTCCGCGCCCATACCTCCGGAGCGCTGCATATTTGTGCGGTCCGGAGAGTTCCTCAGCCCTCACATAGACACCGTCGTCGTGCAGCCGAGGATGAACCCCTTTATCCTGAGACGTGCCAGGCCGATAACCGTTGTAAGGTCGATACAGGGACACCCCTTTTACAGGGGACCCTCTGTCAGGTTTGTCGAGCGGTACACAGGAAGGAGGGTACAGCGACTGCACCTAATCGAGTACAACGCGAACCCGCGTACAGCCGGTCCCCACGTGATAAACAGGATAGAGGGCAGGAGCTATTACATATACAGGCCTAACGTGGTGAGGAGGGAAGGTGAGGCACCGGCCGTTATACGGCGCGGTGTTGTACGCACACAGCCCCGGCCCGTACGGGTCATCAACCGGCAGGAACGCCCCGGCGTATACCAGAACAATGTCCGGAGGATGCCGGCAGTCATACGTCGTGGGCCCGTGAGCGTGCAGCCACAGCCCTCGCCTTTCAACCGGCAGGGGCGGCCCGGCGTATACGAGAGGAACAACCGCAGCCGGCCCGTGCGCGTGCAGCCGGCCCCTGTCAGCCCGCAGGACCGTCCGGGCGTTTTCGAGAGGGACAGCGGGGGACAGGGCGGCAGCGGATACGGCCGTTTCAAGATTAAACAGGAGAACGGGAACAACGATTGATCAATACCCGTTTATGATACCTATGGACGGAGAGGGTGAATGTTTACACTCGCACGGTACTACGTAAAGTCGGCGGTATTCTTTTTATTGATTGGCCTGCTGCTCGGGGGATACATGTCCTACGAGATCAATATCAAAGAGAGGGCCGTCCCGCCTTCAATCATAACGGCACACACGCACCTTATACTCGTCGGCTTCGTCATGATGCTCATCATGGGCGTTGCCCTCTGGCTCTTTCCAAGACCCAGGGAAAAAATATTTTACAGCCCCCTGCTGTCGAAGATCATTTTCTACCTGATGTTCGCCGCCGTCCTCTCGAGGGCAGCGGGCGAGGTGATAGGGGGCTTCATAGTATCGGGCCGGATCGCATGGCTCACGGTAACCGCATCGTACGTAGAAATACTTGCAATAATCCTCTTCTTTGCAAACATCTGGCAGAGGATCAAGCCAATCGGCAGCCATATCAGAGAATCGAAGGGAGAAAAATTTTGAAATAGTCCCCTTCCGGTGCCCTTCAGTGCGTGCCTTTCATAATCTCGATGAGGGACCTGATGAACCTGCACGTCAGCCCCCATATGAAGTAGCTGCCGTAAGTATATCCATTGACCAAGAACTCGCTCTCTCTTATTACGACCTTGCCAGACCCGTAGTTCGCCTCATCCATAAAAAAATCGAACGGGACCGTAAAGACCTCCACTACCTCGGACCTCTGCAGCCTGAATGCCGGCTCCCCTTTGAGGACCGCGACGTACGGTGTTATGATGTATCCGCTGATGGGTACACAATCGTCGTGGAACCTGCCGAGTATCTCGAGCCCGCTGTCCGTAAGACCTATCTCCTCCCGCGTCTCGCGCAGCGCGGCCTCGAGTGCCGTTTCACCCTTCTCTATGGAGCCGCCGGGGAAAGACACCTGATCGGAATGATATCCGATGTCCTGCGCCTTTTTCGTGAACAGGAGCCGGGCCCCGCTGTCCCCATCGAGAAAGACCGCGAGGACGGACGCCCTGCGCATGCGGTCCGCGTGCAGCTCTCTCGGCTGCAAATGCTTCAGTCTGTCCCTCAGTATGGCAACATAGTCCATATTCGAAATCCCGTTTAACAGACAAATATCCCCTTCACAACTACCAGTCAACTCATTATGAAAAATGGCTCTTATCCCAAAAATGATCATGGGACTGATAGAACAAAAAGAAAGAGTGTTCGACACTGCGAAGGGAAACACATCCGGACTGCCTGCAATGCTTCCGTGGTACTCTGCGTGGACTGCTTCTCTCTCGCTATGGAAATACGGAGACGTTATGGGTCGTACCCCCCTTTACCGAAAAG
>JAMCVD010000014.1 GCA_023381995.1 Deltaproteobacteria bacterium | reverse complement strand
GACTGAGGTTTGCGATCAGGGAAGGCGGGAAGACGGTGGGAGCGGGCGTCGTCACGGAAATTGTAGAGTAAAACAGGGGACTATCTGGAGATATACCTATGAGGACGATGATTATTCTGGCATGTACGGAATGCAAAAACAGGAACTATACGAGTGAGAAGAACAAGAAGAACACGCCCGACAGGGTAGGGCTCAAGAAGTACTGTCCGCATTGCAGAAAACATACCTTGCATAAGGAGACAAAATAGGTCAGTAGCTCAACTGGTAGAGTACCGGTCTCCAAAACCGGCTGTTGGGGGTTCGAGTCCCTCCTGACCTGGATTCATAAGAGAAACATTTATGGAAAACGAGATAAATCTTACGGAACGCGTGAAGCTCTTCTATAACGAAGTGGTAACCGAGCTGAAAAAGGTAACATGGCCCACGCGAAAGCAGATCTCGACGTCGACCATCGTTATTATAGTCGTGGTGTTTCTGACGGCTGTATACCTCAATGTCGCGGACCTCGGCTTCAGCTATATCATGAGCTTGATATTCAAATGAAGTGGTATGTTGTTCACACATATTCCGGCTATGAGGAAAAGGTGAAGGACGCCCTTCTTAAAAAGATCAAAGGGATAGGGAAAGAGGACCTGTTCGGCAATATACTGGTCCCGCAGGCCGATGTGATCGAGATCGTTAACGGTGTAAAGAAAAAGTCCAAACAGAAATTCTTTCCCGGGTATATCCTCATACAGTTAGAGCCGACCGAGGACACCTTCTATATTGTCAAGTCGACCCCAATGATTACCGGCTTTGTGGGCGGAGGCAGGGATATTAAATCCATCCCTTCCGTACCGGATGAGGAAGTGAACAGGCTGATTTCGGAGATTCAGGAAAGAACGGTAAAACCGAAACCGAAACTGTCCTTCGAAGCGGGAGAGAGTGTGAGGGTAATAGAGGGTCCATTTGCAAGTTTTAACGGAATAGTCGAAGAGGTAAAGGCAGATAAAGGAAGACTGAGGGTACTCGTCAGCATATTCGGCAGATCGACGCCCGTTGAGGTCAACTTCAACCAGGTCGAGAAAAATTAAAGGAGTATGAGATGGCTAAAACTGCGATAGCTAAGGTGAAGCTACAGATACCGGCCGGTAAGGCAAACCCGGCCCCGCCCGTCGGTCCTGCGCTTGGCCAGCATGGAGCAAACATAATGGAGTTCTGCAAGGCATTTAATGCGAGGACGTCGAAGATGCAGGAAGGCTTGATTATACCTGCTTTAGTGACTATCTATTCGGACAGGACTTTTTCTTTTATTACGAAGACCCCGCCCGCGTCCATATTGATAAAAATGGCTTTAAAATTAGAGAAGGGGTCCGGAGATCCCAAGAAAAACAAGGTGGGGAAGATCACGAGGGCTCAGCTTGTTGACATAGCAAATCAAAAGATGGCAGATTTGGGTGCTTATGATATCGATAACGCTGTTAAGATAATAGAGGGCACGGCCAAGAGTATGGGAGTAGAAATCATTTGAGGTAGCTTATAATGAAAAAGCATGGAAAGAGATATAACGAAACAATGAAGCAGATCGATCGGAACAATGCGTATGAGTTTAAAGACGGCATAAAGCTCCTCAAGCAGCTCCAGGGGCCGAAGTTCGACGAGACGGTGGACCTTGCCGTTAATCTTGGTATAAATACAAAACAAACCGATCAAAACATAAGGGGGACGGTGGTCCTGCCGTACGGCCTCGGGAAGCAGGTGAAGGTCGTCGTATTCACAAAGAACGAGAAGGAAGCATTGAGCGCAGGCGCTGACTATGCAGGCTCCGAGGAGCTGGTCAATAAGGTCATGGCCGGGTGGCTCGACTTTGATACGGTCATTGCGACTCCGGATTTGATGGGTACGGTGAGCAAGCTCGGCAAGATTTTGGGTCCCAAGAAGCTGATGCCGAATCCCAAGCTGGGTACCGTGACGTTCGAAATCGCAAAGGCAGTGAAGGATGCGAAGGCAGGCAAGATAGAGATAAAGAATGACAAGGGAGGGGTGGTCCATACCGTTATAGGAAAGAAGTCCTTTCCAGAGGACAGGCTGGCTGAAAACTTTGATGCGGTGATGGAGAAATTTAAGTCGATGAAGCCAGTCACGACCAAAGGACAGTTCTTAAAAAGTGCTTACCTGTCGACGACAATGGGACCGAGCATAAAGCTTGAGATTTCACGGTATCGATAAAAAATATACAGTGAGGAAGATTTTCTATGAATAAACAGTCCAAAGCGGAGGCCGTTTCTGATATAAAGGGAAAGATAGTGAGGTCAAAGGCCATTTTTATAACAGGGTACAAGGGTTTGAAAGTTGGAGAGCTTACGAACCTCAGGCGGGACCTGCGTAAGAGTAACGGGGACCTCAAGATCGTCAAGAACACCATTTTTCTCCTGTCGGCGAGGGACACCGTGCCGGGGATAAGAGAGGAAACATTTACAGGCTCCACCGCTGTCATGTTTGCATACGATGATCCTTCTGTGGTTGCAAGGCAAGTGGTGGGATTTTCGAAGAGCAATCCTCTGCTGGTTATCAAGGCCGGTATCATAGACAACAATTTTGTTGCCGCTGACAAGGTGATATTGTTTTCAACCCTGCCCGACAGAAATGCTCTGATTGTCATGCTTTTGAATGTGTTGAATACACCGATGTCCAGGCTGGCTTATGCCGCTGCTTCTCCTCTCTCTGGGTTGATAACGGTCCTGAATGGAATAATACAAAACAAACAAACAAAAAATTAGGAGGTAGATAATGACTACAAAGGAAGGCCTTGCTGAAAAAGAGGTAACGCTCACCAAAGATGAAATCCTGTCTGCTATATCAAAGATGAATGTTATGGAACTTGCAGAACTGGTAAAAGCGCTCGAAGACAAGTTCGGCGTCAAGGCTGCCGCAATGCCGGTCATGGGAACGGCGGTTGCAGCAGGCGCACAGGGCAATGCGGGTCCACAGCAGCCGGTAGAGGAGAAGACCGAGTTTACCGTTACTCTGGCAGATGCCGGTGCCGAAAAGATCAAGGTTATCAAAGAGATCAGGGTAATAACGAGTCTCGGCTTAAAGGAAGCTAAAGAGCTCGTTGAAACTGCTCCAAAGGTAGTGAAAGAAGGTATATCAAAAGAAGATGCTGCCAAAATAAAACAACAGCTTGAGGCAGTCGGGGCAAAGGTAGAGGTTAAATAAATACCATAGGTCCGGTAGTTGTTGTCCTGAACGGAGTGAAGGATAGAGTTGCGAGAGCCCCCCGGCGTTCCCCCCGTTGCCAATGGGAGGAGAAGGAGATTCTCTGCCCCCTATTGAAGAAAAGACGATGTAACGATATCTTCCGAGGCCGGTAGCAAAGTTTGGTTTATTGTTTTATTCCTGTGGGAGGTAAATAACGATATGACTGTCAAAGAACCGAACGAATTTTTTGTGCCGAGAAAAGATTTCAGGAAATTCCATGCATTGATGGATATCCCCGATCTTATCGAGGTACAGTTGAATTCCTTTAACCAGTTTTTACAGGCTGATTCAAAGCCCGAAGAACGCGGCAATATGGGCCTTCAGGGGGCCTTCAACGTCGTTTTCCCGATAAAAGATTACAACGAGACAGCGTCGCTCGAGTTTGTCAAATACATACTGGATCCTCCTGCTTACAGCGTCGATGAGTGTAAAGAGAAAAGCCTGACATACACGATGCCTATGAAGCTCATGGTAAGGCTGATACTCAAGGACATCGATCCCGAGACAAAAACAAAAACCGTCAGGGACATCAAAGAACAGGAGGTATTCTTCGGCGAGATACCGATAATGACATCGAACGGTACATTCATAATAAACGGTATCGAGAGGGTCATTGTCAGCCAGTTGCACCGTTCGCCCGGTGTGTTCTTTGAGTATGACAAGCTCAAGATCCAGAGCACGGGCAGGCCCGTCTATATGGCAAGGATCATACCGTATGAAGGCTCGTGGCTCGATTTCGAATTCGATCAAAAGGATATAATGTACGTGAAGGTGGACAAGAAAAAGAAATTCTACGCGACCGTACTATTGAAGGCCCTCGGCTATACGGAAGAGGAGATACTGCGGAGGTTCTACAAGACGGAGTTTATAAAGGTCAAGAATGATGAGCTGACGATGGAGTTGGACTACGAGCTGCTGTTGAACAGGAAGTTCAGCCTCGATATAAAAGACCCCGCCTCGGAGGAGGTAGTAGTACCTGCGGGCACGAAGATCACAAGGAACATCGTGAGGAGGATAATATCGCACAAGATCAAGTACGTCCCCATAAAATATGAAGACATCGACGGCAGGGTGTCTGTCAAGGACGTCGTGGACAAGGACGGGAATGTCATAATGAGGTGCAACGAGGGCATCACGGGAGAAATATTCGATAAACTCCTCATGAATGGGGTGGAGAAGCTGGAGTTTATATTCTACGACAATATATCCATAAGCGGGGGCATGCGTGAAACCTTGTTGCTTGACAGGATGACTGCGAAGCAGGAAGCGATAGAGGAATTCTATTCCAAATTGAAGCCAAACGAGTCTTATACCCCGGAAATAGCTCGTTCCTTCTTCGAGGACATGTTCTTTTCTAAAGCAAAATATAATCTTACAAAGGTCGGCAGATTAAAATTGAACAGCCGGCTCAGGAAGAATGTACCTCTCGATGTCACAATACTGGACAGGGAAGACATCGTTGATACGGTCAAATATCTGTTCGATCTCAAGAACGGCAAAGGAGAGGTTGATGATATAGATCATCTGAGCAATCGCCGTGTAAGGACGGTCGGGGAGCTTTTGGAAAACCAGTTTAAACTTGGCCTGTTGAGGATGGCAAAGACCATAAAAGAGAAATTTACCCATGATCTTCAAACACTTATGCCGTCCGAGTTGATAAATCCAAAGCCCGTGACCGCTGCGATAAAGGAATTTTTTGGGGGTAGCCAGCTCTCGCAGTTCATGGATCAGACCAATCCACTTGCTGAGATTACACACAAGAGGAGGCTCTCTGCCCTCGGCCCCGGGGGGTTGACCAGGGAACGGGCGGGATTCGAGGTTAGGGATGTTCATACTACCCATTACGGAAGAATTTGTCCGATAGAGACCCCGGAAGGACCGAACATAGGTCTCATTGCATCGATGAGCACGTATGCAAAAGTGGACGAATTCGGGTTTCTCAGGACGCCGTACAGGGTCGTAAAGAATAATATTGCGACAGAGGAGATCGTGTATGTTTCCGCGATAGATGAAGAGAACAACACGATAGCACAAGCCAATACGGCGCTCGATCATAAAAACAGAATAATCGAGGAGTATGTCGCCGCGCGGAGGAACGGGGAATTCCTCATGGTCAATAGGGACGAGGTTGATTTTATGGATGTTTCCCCGGTGCAGCTTGTTTCGGCGGCCGCGGCGTTGATACCGTTTCTCGAACACGACGACGCTAACAGGGCATTGATGGGATCGAACATGCAGAGACAGGCAGTACCGCTGATAAGGACGGAGGCGCCGCTCGTAGCCACAGGCATAGAAGGCTATATAGCAAGGAATTCGGGCGTCGTCGTCGTAGCAGAGGACGATGGTGTTATAACATCGGTCGATGCCAAGAAGATTGTCATACAATACATGAGCAGGAGCAAGGGGCCGACCGTAAAGATATACAACCTCCACAAGTTCCAGAAGTCGAACCAGGGGACCTGTTTGAATCAGGTGCCCATAGTCAAAGTTGGCCAGCGTGTGAGGAAGGGCGATGTTATAGCGGACGGGGCCGCCGTTGCAAACGGTGAGCTTGCGCTCGGGAAGAACGTCCTCGTGGCTTTTATGCCGTGGAACGGATACAACTATGAGGATTCGATCCTCGTGAGCGAGAGAATCAACAAAGAAGACATCTTCACATCGATCCACATCGAAGAGTATGAATGCTCTGCCAGAGAACTGAAGGTCGGAAGGGAAGAGATAACCAGAGATATACCGAATGTTAGCGAAGAGAGCCTGAAGGATCTGGACGAGAACGGCGTTATCAGGATAGGTGCAGAGGTCAAGGCAGGCGATATACTCGTGGGAAAGGTAACGCCGAAGGGTGAGTCCCAGCCGACCCCGGAAGAGAGGCTGCTCAAGGCGATCTTCGGGGACAAGGCAGGGGACGTTAAGGATACGTCCTTACGAGTGAAGCCGGGCGTCCACGGTACCGTTGTCGATATCAGGATCTTTTCGAGGAAGAGCTCGTCCGCGGACAAGGATAAAACGAAAGACCTCGAGCTGGTGAGGTTGCACGCTGATCAGGAAGAAGAGCTGGGTATCATAGAAGATACGATGAAGGAGCACCTCAGGAAGCTGCTCGTGGGGGAGAAGATCGGGGAGAAATTTTCGGACGAGAGAAGGAAACTCTATCTCAAGCGCGGGGATGTTATAACCGAGGAACTGATTATGAGGCTGCCGATGGAAAAATGGATATCGGTCAATTTCATGGCGGGCAGCAAGCTGCAGGAGAAGGTGAAAAGGGTCGTCGACTCGACGATCGAGCAGAAAGATATGATAAAGTCCATCTTCGATCAGAAGATAAACAGACTTAAGCGCGGAGACGAGCTGCCTGTCGGGGTGTTCAAGCTGGTGAAAGTTTTTATCGCAACGAAGCGAAAGCTGTACGCAGGCGACAAGATGGCGGGCAGACACGGGAACAAGGGTGTTGTCTCAAGGATAGTGCCTGTCGAGGACATGCCCTTTCTGCCGGACGGAAGGCCGATAGATATAATCTTGAACCCACTCGGTGTCCCTTCAAGGTTGAATGTCGGCCAGATACTCGAGACACACCTCGGATGGGCTGCGAAGGAGTTGGGCGAACAGATACAGGAATATCTCGAAGAGAATTACAGTGCAGGCAAGCTGAGGGAGTATTTGAAGGACATCTACAGCAACACGGGGATTATTGAAGTTGTGGACGATCTTAACGACAACGAACTCGTAGAATATGCAGGCAAGCTGATGAACGGTATCAGAGTGACAACGGAGGTTTTTAACGGTGCCACAGAGAACGAAATAAAAGGGCTATTGAAGCTTTCGAACCTGCCGGAAGATGGACAGATAATGCTCTTCGACGGGAAGACTGGTGAACCGTTTAAGGCAAAGGTGACCATTGGCGTAATGTACATGATGAAGCTGCACCACCTCGTGGAAGAGAAGATCCATGCGAGATCCGTCGGTCCGTACTCTCTTGTGACGCAGCAGCCTCTCGGAGGAAAGGCCCAATTCGGGGGACAGAGGCTCGGAGAGATGGAGGTGTGGGCGTTCGAGGCGTACGGGGCCGCCTATTCGCTGCAGGAGATGATCACGGTTAAATCGGACGATATTCAGGGCAGAACGAGGATCTTCGATTCGATAACGAAAGGCAAACACAATTTTGAACCAGGGATACCGGAGGCTTTCAACGTACTCAAGAGAGAGCTGAAGAGTATGGCACTGGATGTGGATCTGATAGAGAAAGACCAAATAGAGTAATCCATAGGAGGTTGAGATGGAAGAAGGTTTTTTTCAACACGAAAAGCCTAAAAATCCGAACGAAATAGCAGCAGTGAAGATTGGCATTGCCTCTCCAGAAAAGATAAGGAGCTGGTCGCACGGCGAAGTAAAAAAGCCTGAGACCATAAACTACAGGACGTTTAAGCCGGAGAGGGATGGATTATTCTGTGCAAAGATTTTCGGTCCGATCAAAGATTACGAATGTCTGTGCGGGAAGTACAAAAGAATGAAGCACAGGGGAGTCGTATGCGAGAAGTGCGGCGTGGAGGTCATTCAGTCAAAGGTCAGGAGAGAGCGCATGGGGCACATAGAGCTCGTCTGCCCGGTAGCACACATCTGGTTCCTGAAAAATATACCGAGTCCGATAGGGAACATGCTCAACCTTACTGCGCGGGAGCTGGAAAGGGTCGTATATTTCGAGTCGTACATAGTTATAGATCCCAAGAGCACTCCATTGGAAGAGAAAGAGCTGCTGAAAGAGGAGAAGTATCTCGAACTTATAAAAGAGTATGGGCCGACCGGCTTTACCGCCAAGATGGGAGCGGAAGCCATACGAGAGCTTTTGGGCAAGGTCAATCTCGAGAAACTGTCCAGAGATCTCAGTCGTGAGATAAAGGGCACGAGTTCCGATCAGAAGAAGAAGAAGCTCGGGAAAAGACTGAAGATCGTCGAGGCCTTCAGGCACTCCGGCAACAGACCGGAGTGGATGGTCCTTGAGGTCCTGCCTGTCCTGCCCCCGGAATTAAGACCGCTCGTCCACCTCGAGGGGGGACGCTTTGCATCCGCGGACCTCAACGATCTCTACAGGAGAATCATCAACAGGAACAACAGACTGAAGAAGCTCCTCGAGATAGACGCACCGGACATCATTATCCGTAATGAGAAAAGGATGCTGCAGGAGGCCGTCGATGCCCTTATCGACAACGGTAAGAGGGGCAAGACGGTTACATCGGCAAACAGGAGGGAATTGAAGTCGCTGAGCGAGACGATACGGGGCAAGCACGGCAGGTTCAGGCAGAACCTCCTTGGCAAGAGGGTGGACTATTCGGCACGGTCCGTTATCGTGGTAGGGCCGGAATTGAAGCTGCACCAGTGCGGTATACCAAAACAGATCGCACTGGAGCTTTTCAAGCCCTTCGTTTATAACAAGCTCGAGGAGTACGGCTATGCAACGACGATAAAGACGGCAAAAAAGATGGTGGAGAAAGAAAGGCCCGAGGTCTGGGATGTTCTCGAGGAGGTCATAACCGAGCACCCCGT
>JAMCVD010000053.1 GCA_023381995.1 Deltaproteobacteria bacterium | reverse complement strand
AACCCCTATTAGGGGAGTGAAATAGAACCTGAAACTATACACCTACAATCAGTGGAAGGCCTATGCTTCTGAGCAATCAGAGGAATGGCTGACCGCGTGCCTTTTGCTTAATGAGTCAGCGAGTTATTCTTAGTAGCAAGGTTAATCTGTTTAAGCAGAGAAGCCGTAGCGAAAGCGAGTCCTAATTGGGCATTAGTTACTGGGAATAGACCCGAAGCCAGACGATCTACCCATGGCCAAGCTATACCCCCAAAATGGGCCTAAGTGGAATTGAACCGGTGTTAGTTGAAAATAGCTCGGATGAGCTGTGGGTAGGAGTGAAAAGCTAATCGAGTTTGGTGATAGCTGGTTCTCCCCGAAATATATTTAGGTATAGCCTCAGAATAAGCATCATGGAGGTAGAGCACTGAATGGACTAGGGGGGCGTATGCCCTACCAAATCCAATCAAACTCCGAATGCTGTGATGTGTTTTCTGGGAGTCAGACTGTGAGGGATAAGCTCCATAGTCGAGAGGGAAACAACCCAGATTACCAGCTAAGGTCCCTAAATAGATACTAAGTGTTAAAGGAAGTGAATTTGCTCAGACAGCCAGGAGGTTGGCTTAGAAGCAGCCATCCTTTAAAGATAGCGTAACAGCTCACTGGTCGAGCAAGTTTGCACCGAAAATATACCGGGGCTCAAGTATCTTACCGAAGCTGTAGATTTAAACAGTTTAAGCGGGTTAAACCGTTCAAACCGTTCAAGTGGTAGGGGAGCGTTCTAAAGTGGCTGAAGCCAGATCGTAAGGACTGGTGGACGCTTTAGAAGTGATTATGCTGACATAAGTAGCGATAATGTCGATAAGAAATCGACACGCCGAAAGTCTAAGGGTTCCTGAGCAAGGTTAATCCTCTCAGGGTTAGTCGGTCCCTAAGCCGAGGCCGAAAGGCGTAGGTAATGGGAAGCAGGTTAATATCCCTGCACCAGATATAAAACGTTATCAGCGAAGTGGTGACGGAGAAAGGTAGGTTATCCAGCGAACGGTTGTGCTGGTCCAGATCTGTAGAGGGCTCTGTTAGGTAAATCCGACGGGGCATCAACCTCGAGGGAGATGGGGTTGCTGAGAAATCAGCAAGGAACTAACTGATCCTATGCTTCTTAAAAAACCCTCGTAGCGAGTTTTATATCTGACCGTACCGCAAACCGACACAGGTAGACAGGATGAAAATTCTAAGGCGCTTGAGTGAAAGCTGGCTAAGGAACTCGGCAATTTAACCCCGTAACTTCGGGAGAAGGGGTGTCTTGAATAGTGTAGGTTCTTGCAACTGAAGCTATCCAAGATCGCAGTAAAATGGGAGCAGCGACTGTTTAACAAAAACACAGGACTACGCAAACTCGTAAGAGGAAGTATGTGGTCTGACGCCTGCCCAGTGCTGGAAGGTTAAAGGGATATGTCAACCCGTCGCAAGATGGGCAAAGCATTGAGCTGAAGCCCCAGTAAACGGCGGCCGTAACTATAACGGTCCTAAGGTAGCGAAATACCTTGTCGGGTAAGTTCCGACCTGCATGAATGGCGTAACGACTGCTCCGGTGTCTCAGCCAGTAGCTCAGCGAAATTGTAGTGGCGGTGAAGATGCCGCCTTCCTACGACTAGACAGAAAGACCCCGTGCACCTTTACTATAACTTGGCATTGAATCTGGGTGTTGCATGTGTAAAATAGGTGGGAGGCTTTGAAGTTCCGGCGCTAGCTGGGATGGAGCCGACAGTGAAATACCACCCTTGTTATGCTTAGGTTCTAACTTACCTCAGTTATCCTGAGGAAGAACAGTGTCTGGTGGGTAGTTTGACTGGGGCGGTCGCCTCCTAAAGAGTAACGGAGGCGTGCAAAGGTTCCCTCAGGCTGTTTGGAAATCAGCCGTGGAGTGCAAAAGCATAAGGGAGCTTGACTGTGAGACTTACAAGTCAAACAGGTGCGAAAGCAGGCTTTAGTGATCCGGTGGTTCCATATGGAAGGGCCATCGCTCAACGGATAAAAGGTACGCCGGGGATAACAGGCTGATCTCCCCCAAGAGTTCACATCGACGGGGAGGTTTGGCACCTCGATGTCGGCTCATCGCATCCTGGGGCTGAAGCAGGTCCCAAGGGTTTGGCTGTTCGCCAATTAAAGCGGTACGTGAGCTGGGTTCAGAACGTCGTGAGACAGTTCGGTCCTTATCGGTCGTAGGCGTAGGATACTTGAGAGGCGCTGTCCCTAGTACGAGAGGACCGGGATGGACGAACCTCTGGTGATCCAGTTGTCACGCCAGTGGCATGGCTGGGTAGCTATGTTCGGATGGGATAATCGCTGAAAGCATCTAAGCGAGAAACCCACCTCAAGATAAGGTATCCCTCTCAGTCGAAAGGCTGGGAATAAGACCCCTTGGAGATTACAAGGTTGATAGGTCGGGTGTGTAAGTGCTGTAAAGCATTGAGCTAACCGATACTAATAGGTCGAATGACTTGACTGGATTTTATATATTCAATTGCTATTTTTTCTGGTGGCAATGCTGGAGAGGAAACACCCGTTCCCATTCCGAACACGGAAGTTAAGCTCTCCGAGGCCGATGGTACTACACGGGCGACTGTGTGGGAGAGTAGGTAGCTGCCAGGATTTTATGCCCCGCCCCATAGTATGGCCGGCGGGGCTTTTTATTTCCTCATTAAAACCAGAAAGAGGACTATACCATCCCTTATGATAAAAAGCTCGTAGAGCTCAGGTGGATCGCGCGACCCATGCACCGCATGGTTACCCCCGAACGAATGAGCAAACTTCCCTATTGCATTTTTCTGGTTAAAACGGAAAATGCAAGCCTTATCCGTCTTGTGCAGTTGCAAATTATGTCATTAAAATTTCCAGCTTCCCCTTTACCGCTCAGTCTCTTTAAGACTAATCTAACCGATGCACGGATAGTAATACCGATATCCAGCAGGTAGCGTATGGCCCATGTATGGGGGAAATGTTTTTTTAACAGGTGTCTTTCCGATGCCCACATCCTTTGATCTCGGTCAGTGAAGGGATGCCCGCTTTCGCCTCTGTCTGTTTTAAGGCCCACATGTATTACCATTGACTTCGGATAGATACAGCAGGTGTACCCACGTCTTTTCAACCTGAAAGAGACGTCTTCTTCCTCATAATACATGAAGAGATTTTCGTCAAAGTGTCCGATCTCGGCGAACGTATCTTTTCTCATGAGAAAAGCGCAGCCGTAAAACCTTTCCGTCCCGAACACTTCCATGGTCAGGATATTTCTCTGGTGTCTTTTGCCCCATAGTCTGAAAAAGGGCCAGGGAAATGACAGATTGATGAGCTTGAAAGCAAGATACGACGAGATTTTGTAATTATCGAAGCTGTCTTTGAACCCACCTTTCGCGTCCACTATCAATGGGTTCAATGCCCCGACCTTCCTGTGCTGCCTGATGTAGTCCGCCATCCCTCCTATATCGTTTACGACGAGCGTGTCCGGATTCAGGAAGAAGAGGACGTCGCCTGCTGCGTTGGCGGCAGCCCTGTTGTTTGCCTTTCCAAAGCCGATGTTTGCGTTGTTCTCCATGACCTCTACCCAGGGGAACCTTTCCCTGACAGCGTCTGGACCACCGTCTGTGGAGCCGTTGTCTGATACAATGACCTCATAGGGCGTCTCCTTGATGTCGATTTTGTCCTGGATGGATTGTATGCAGCTCAGTGTCTCTTCTTTCGTATTGTAAGCAACTATGATTATAGAGATGATCGGTAAATCTTTCGATAGATCGTCTGTTTCGTTCATGGCACTCTCAATGGCCCCCAAAATGAATTTATAGCTCTCCTGTCTTTTCGGGCATGCTGCTACCACCGGATCAAGCTATCACGGAATGATCCCAATGTACAAGCGTGGCTGAAAAAGCTTGAAGCTAATGGCACGGTGATATATCGTGATCGGGTGATTAAAGTCTTGTACGATTATAGGGCATGGGAGCTGCAGAGGTACGGCGGTGTCTCGAGGTATTTTTACGAGATTATAAGGCACAACGTCCATTCAAGCAATATCGATGCGACCGTATTCGGAGGCTTATATCAGAACAAGTATGGCATAAAGTCTATCCATGGCAAGAACATCTCGGTAGTGGGCAAAGAGATCCCGTATTTTCCCAAAAGTTTTTTTTTGTTTGACATAGTCAACGAATTGTCGTTTTTGAGCTTCTCGAAGCTCAAATCCGGATACGACATATACCATCCGACGTACTACTATTCGCATAGGCCCCCCATAAGGGCCGCTCAGGTCGTTACCGTCTTCGACATGATCCATGAGCTGTTCCTGTCCGGTCGGTCGTCGCGCAGGTTCCGGGTTTTCAGGGACGACACGATAAAGGACAAGGCCACGACCATACGAGACGCGGACATCGTGATAGCTATCTCCCATTCGACAAAGAAGGACCTGATGGACACCCTCGGTGTTGAGGAGAGAAAGATAAAGGTTATATATCTCGCCAATTCCCTCACTGCGGAGGTCAGGGAAATGCCCCTCATTGATGAGCCGTACATACTCTATGTAGGTGGGCGGGGCGGGTATAAGAACTTCAGGATACTCTTGAAGGCGTACGGTACGAGTAAGCGTATCAATGAGCAGTTCGGGCTTGTGACGTTTGCCGGCGAGGTGTCGGCCGGAGCGGAGGCAGAGGAGATGGAAAGGCTCGGGGTCTCCGAAAGGATACGGCACATAAACGGCGATGACTCTACCCTGTGTAATCTATACAGATATGCACAGGTGCTTGTGTTCCCGTCCCTGTACGAGGGGTTCGGGCTGCCTCTGCTTGAGGCGATGCACTACGGGTGTCCGGTCATTGCAAGCAACAGGGCTTCTATGCCGGAGGTCGTCGGAGATGCCGGCATTTTATTCGATCCGGACGACGAGCATGCGCTCATCGACGTACTCGAGAAGGTACTGTTCGATACCGGATTGAGGAACAGGCTTATCGCGTCCGGGTACCGTCGGGAGAAAGAATTCGGCTGGGACATAGCCGCGGGCAAGACGCTTGACGTCTATAAAGCGCTGGTGTAGCCCTGGCTTCGCCGCCGTCAGGAGTGGCGGTCCGACAGGACAATGTCTATAATGGTTTTTGCGAAGTTCCCGGCACTGAAGGGGTGGATTTTCCCACTCCTGACGAAGTCCTGTATGGCCGCTCCATAGCCCCTGTAGGTCTCCTCACCCATTCCCTTTATGTATCGGTAGAGCTCTTCGTAGGTCTTGAAGTTGCGTTTGTCTATAAAGGCGGTCTCCGGTATGTAGTCGGTCACATTGGGTGCGCCCAGATATATGGGGATACACCCGGCAAAGAAGCAGTCGAATATCTTTTCCGTTATGTACCCCGGCACGTCTCTTGCGTTTTCATAGCAGATGGCGAACCTGTATTTCCTCAGGGTCTCATTCTTCGACCTGACGGGCCCCCTGTAACTTTTGAAGTCCGGGGCCAGGAGCTTCCTCAGCAGCACGGGCATGACGAACCTTTCGGTGTTCAGCTTCCTGAACGGTCCCTGGAAATAATGCATGTCCCAGCCCATTCCGTAGAGGTCGAAGTCGTCCGGGTGATGGCTCTCAAACCACCGTATCGCCTTTACTCTTTCCGAGTAAAGCTCCAATGGGTGCCTCTTCAACTTATGGCCTGCTATCATGGTGCAGAGCTTCTCCCTTCCCCCTGTGTCGAAGTCGACGGTATCGGGGATCTTCTGGCCGTAGTTTATTTTTATATACCTTTCGTTGTCCACGAGCTCGTCGAAACACGTAAAGATCCTCCTGAAGTGGGTATGCCTTTTCAGATCCCAGTTGTCCATCCTTTCTATCTTTGATTCCATCATGAGCAGATAATTGTCCTTCTCATGGACGGTCTCTTCCCCGGCATCGGGCATCTCGTTGTATATGATGAATTCGGCGTGCGAGGGCGCATTGATATCCTGAGTGCTCAGATCTACCCCGATCCTTTCGAAGCCGGCCTTCAGGAGATAGAACATATAGAGACAGTTGTCCCTTACCTTCTCGGATGTATCGAACTGTCTGTTGTCCAGATAGTGCTTGTCGGTAAAAAATGTAGCCTTCCTCATGATCGGACTATGCCTTTTAGCCTTCTTATCATGGCTTTTCCCATAATACTTTTCAAAAGGACCCACCACCACCTCGGCTCGAACAACTGGCCTTTGTTTCTTTTTATCGCCCGATAGAGGTAGCTCCTCGCCCGCTTCATATCACCGAAATGACAATAGACGTCCGCAAAGGTCGTGTATTGCCATCTATGGATCAGTCTCTCTATCCGGGCCGCGGGCAGGGTCTTGTTTGCCAGGAGTATGTCTATCAGTCTCCTGAGGGTCTTTTCCGCGTTCGCCGCACCATCGATGTCACTCTGGGTGTTGGCGCGGTAGAGCACGGTGAATCTGTGGGTGGAGAAGAAAGGGTATTTGTTGGCGATGCAGATCCATCTTTCCGTGTCCTCGCCGGCGGAGAAGTCCTCCGCTTCGAGGAAGTAGCCGACGTCGTCGAATATCGTCTTCGGGATGAAGCTCGCGGAAGGCGAGAAATCGCTGGCGAGCCTCTTTACGATCTCGTCCATGACATGCCCTTCGTGCACCCTCCTGTAGAGCCTGGAGATTATCCTGTCGTTTTGATCGATTACGAGGCTGTTACTGAAGATGAGGGCCGGCTTGTCTATTTCCCTTGCCCTCTTCAGGCACGACTCGAGATGGTCCGGCAGCCAGAGGTCGTCCGAGTCGAGCAGGGCTATGTATCTCCCCCTCGAATTCCTCAGCCCGTTGTTTCTTGCGGCACAGCGCTCCCTGTTTTCCTGATAGATGTATCGTACCCTCGGGTCCGAAAGGTATGGATCGATCACCTGCCTGCTGTCATCCGTGGAGCCGTCGTCTACGATGATCAGCTCGAAGTCCTCGAATGTCTGTGCAAGCGCGCTCTTTATCGTTTTGTCCAGATACCTTGCCCTGTTGTAGGTAGGTATGATTATGCTTACTTTCGGCTGCATCTAAAGGCCGATCGCTTTGAATATCTCGGCAAACCTCTTTCTGTACGTATGATCGCTCAGTGTCCTGACGTATCCGCTGTGCGCTATTTGCTCTCTTTGCCCTTCGTCTTTCAGATAATACTTTATCTTGTCGATCATGTTGTCGATGTCCGTGTAGATGGCCATCTCCCTTCCGATGACAAAATAGTCCTCCAGATGGTCCACATAGTAGGAGAGCAAAAAAGAGCCGCATCCTGTCGCCTCGAAGAACCTCGCCTTGATGTCCTCTTTATTTTTGAGGGAGCCCTGGAAACACCCCTTTAGATACGATAACCCGGCCATCGGCTCGCCGAGGAGAAACCTCACGTCCCAGTTTATGGAATTCGACAGGTTGAGGACGATCCTGCTCTGATCATACAGCCGTACCATTTCCCCGTAGCTTACCTTTTTGATGTTGCCGGACCCGGCCCTGTCCCACCCGAAGGCCGCTATGTCTATGCCCGCTCTCCTCAGTCTTTTCAGCACCCATTTCCTGTATCTGTTGAATTGGCCCACGAAAACGACGTCGTATTTCTTCTCCTCGTCCGTCTTTTTGCACACGCTGTCGTTTATCGCCCATTGCGACAGCACGGCCGTGTTGTAGCCTGTCTCTTTATACTTCCTCACCGCGTCCGGATCCGTGGTGACGACATGATCGAAATATCTGCACCAGTGCCTGCTGAAGCTATCGAACCTCCATTTGTCATCTGCAAACCAATTTATTGTCTTTGCATATTTTCTGATCTCATTCAATACATCGGGAATAAATTGATCCGTATATATGAAGAAGAACACCAGATCGGGCTTTTCTTTTTTTACGAGCTCGAGCAGATCGTTGTTGACCTTCCGCTTCTTGGCACCGTCCAGGGCGTCGTCGAAGCCGAAGAGGATCACGTTCCCGTACACCTCTTTGAGGAACAGATAGAACTGCTCGTACTCGAATGAGTTGCCCAGAGATCTATCTCCGTAGTCATACCTCAAAATGGAACAGATTATTTTCATTCCCTGACTGCGGAGCTGTGCTTATCCGACCTGTCGGACATGTACCGCTGTATCGTCTTTTTGAGCCCCTGTTCAAAATCGGTCTCTGCCCTGAAGCCGAACTCTTTGTACGCCTTCGACGTGTTGAGGCTCCGTCTCGGCTGGCCGTCGGGCTTCGATGAGTCCCAGACGATCTTGCCCTTGAAACCGGTAAGCTCGGATATGAGGCGTACGAGATCCTTTATCCTTATTTCCATGCCGGAGCCGAGGTTGACAGGCCCGGGCTTGTCATACCGCTCTGCCGCCAGTATGATACCCCGTGCGCAGTCCTCCACATAAAGAAATTCCCTCGAGGCCCTCCCTGTTCCCCAGACGACGATTCTGTCTTTCCCCTCGGCGACCGCATCGACGCACTTCTTAATCAGGGCTGGTATAACGTGGGAGCTCGACGGATCGAAGTTGTCCCCGGGGCCGTAGAGATTGACGGGCAGGAGGAAAATGGAATCGAAGCCGTACTCCTGCCTGTAGGCCTGTGACTGGACCAGGAGCATCTTCTTCGCAAGCCCGTAGGGTGCGTTCGTTTCCTCCGGGTAGCCGTTCCAGAGGTCTTCCTCTTTGAATGGCACCGGCGTGAACTTCGGGTATGCGCAGACCGTGCCGATGGCCACAAATTTCTCCACACCGCTTATCCTCGACTGCTCTATAAGGTGCATGCCCATAGAGAGGTTGTCGTAGAAGAACTTGCCGGGGTGCTCCCTGTTGGCACCTATACCCCCTACCACCGCCGCGAGATGGATTACGATATCGGGCCTGCTCTGTTTCAGGAGCTTTTTTACGTCGGATTCCTTCCTCAAGTCATAGTCCCTGCTCCTCGGGACGATTATCCTTTTTGCTCCGGATTTCCCCAGTATGTCGACCACGTACCTGCCGACGAATCCCGCACCGCCCGTGACCACAACACTCCTGCTCTTCCAGAACGACCTGTCTGTCATCGCCTCTTCAGTCGTTTGTCCCTCCTGATGCCGTAGACTTCCCTTTCCGTTTCCTGGAGATCGGCCTCTATCATGCGTCTGGCGAGCTCCTTGAACGTGACCGTGGGCCTCCACCCGAGCTTTTGTTTCGCCTTTGCGGGGTCCCCGATGAGGGAGTTGACCTCCGTGGGGCGATAGTACTTCGGATCTACCTCCACGAAGTCTTTCCAGTCCATGTTTATGTACGAAAAGACCTCGTCCAGGAACTCCCTCACCGAGTGCGACTCGCCCGTCGCTATGACGAAATCTTCCGGGGCATCTGCCTGCATCATCAGGTACATGGCTTCCACATAGTCCTTTGCATGTCCCCAGTCCCTTTTTGCATCGAGATTGCCGAGATACAATTTGTTCTGCAGGCCGAGTTTGATCCGTGCGGCCGCCTTCGTGATCTTCCTCGTGACGAAGGTCTCACCGCGCCTTTCAGACTCGTGGTTGAACAATATGCCGTTTACAGCAAACAGGTTGTACGCCTTGCGGTAGTCCACCGTCATATAGTATGCGTACGCCTTTGCGATGGCGTACGGCGACTGTGGATTGAACGGGGTGTTCTCTTTCTGCGGTGTCTCTAGCACGTCCCCGTAGAGCTCCGAGCTCGATGCCTGATAGAACTTCGTATGTCTCGTGAGCTGGTTCTCCCGTATCGCCTCCAACATCCTGACGACGCCGAGTGCGTCGACTTCTCCTGTATACTCCGGGATATCGAACGATACTCTGACGTGGGACTGTGCGCCGAGGTTGTATATCTCGTCCGGCGCCGTGTCCCGTATTATCTTGTTTATGGAGCTGGAATCCGTGAGGTCCCCGTAGACGAGGCTTACCCTGTTTTCTTTGTACGTCGTCCCGATAAGGTGATCTATCCTTTTCGTGTTGAACGAGCTGGACCGCCGTATGATACCGTACACCTCGTACCCCTTACCGATGAGAAGCTCCGCCAGATACGAACCGTCCTGTCCCGTGATACCAGTAATGAGCGCTTTCCCGGGCACTATTTACTCCTTGACGACGTTGTTGTCTATAAACGAGAACAACCTGTTGGTATGCACCTCAGCGATCTCCTGGAACTCGATGCCCAGCACGACGTTCATGTTGTCCTCTCCGCTCTCGGAGCGCTTGATGTCCGACCAGATCACCTTCCCCTTCGCGACGATGGGCTCGGTCTCGTCGGGCAGGCTGAAGTAGAGCTCCACGATTGTCCCGTTCTCGATCAATGTGACGGCCTCGATACCTATACCATGGAGGCCGATGTCCCTCGTAAAATCGGAAAAAAAGATACCTTGGCCCTTGCAGTTTATCCTGATCTTGGCCTTTATCCTTTCGCTTCTTCTCTTGTTCTGGTACGGCAGCATACCATTATCTATGCCATACCAGAAGGCGATTTGCAACAAGAAAATTATGCCCCTCCCTGCCGCGCCGCAGTGAAGAATCCGAAAGCACCGTCTGACAGCGAAGTCTATGGGAACTGGGGGCCTTTTACCGGGAAATACTGCGGGCCCGTGGTTACCCCGCTCATTTTGGTGACATTATCGGCACCCGAGTTTGCCACCCAGACGTTGCCAGCCGCATCGATGGCTATGCCTGTCGGGGAAAGGCTCACGAAGTATGTTTTCACCAGAGACCCGTCAGGCGCCAGTTCGCTTACGGTATTTCCTTTCTCGTTCGTGACCCAGACATTACCGTTTGCATCGATCGCTATCCGTGCGGGCCCGTTGCCCGTCCTGTATGTCCCTGTCGGGGAGCCTGTGGGAGAGAGCTTCGTTACGGTGTTGTCCCACCAGTTTGTTACCCAGACGTTGCCCGAAGGATCTACGGCTATCGCATCGGGCATGGTGCCTGTGGAGAATGTCCCGGCCACAGAGCCGGACGGACCCAGTTTTGTTACGCTGTTGCCTGCCTCGTCCGCGATCCATGCATTCCCAGACCCGTCTATGGCGATGGCGTCGGGCTCGAGGCCCGCCGAGTACGTCCCTATCGCGGCGCATGCGGGGCCCAGGACCGTGACGTTATCGTTGCCGTTGTTCACGACCCACAGATTGCCGGACGCGTCTATCGTTATGTCTTCCGGCAAGAAGCCTGTGTTGCAGACCGCCAGCGTCGAGCCCGACGCGTTCAATTCTATGACCCTGTTGTACCACCGGCTCACGACCCATACGTTGTTGGCGGCGTCTATCGCAATGCCCTGCGGCTGTGCGCCCGCATTGAATGATCCGATTTCGTTCCCGTTGCCGGCCAGGAGGGTCACCGAGCCGTCCGCATTGTTTGTGACCCATGGGTGACCGTAGGCATCAACGGCTATGCCCGTCGGACCTTTCCCCGTGGCATGGGTCTCTTCGGGCACGGCCATGACCACAGAGGGGGGCTCGCTCTCCCCGGCGCTGTTCGCCGCCGTGACCCCGAAGTAATAGAGGGCATTATTGGTCAGGCCGGCTATGGAAAACGCCTGAGTGCCCGTAGAGCCTGCCTTTGTGTATGGTCCGCCGTATTGGGCGGCCTCATATATGTTGTACGACGATGCGCCGCCGGACTTCGACCATGTGAGCGTCACTCCGCCGCTGGTGGGTGCGGCGGCAAGGCCCGGGGGAGACAGCGGGATAATGGTTACGCTCACGACGGCAGAGGCGCCGCTCTCTCCAAGGACATTCGCGGAGGTCGCTGTAAAGGAATCGGAGCTGCCCCTTGTCAGGTCTTTTACGAGGTAGGTTATGTCCTGTGTGGTGCTGATGAGCGCCCCTGTCAGCGCGTTGTAGATGTTGTAGCTCGTTGCCTCCGGTGACGGCAGCCATGTCAAGGTGGCGTCGTCCGTGTTGACTACGACAGCCGCGAGGCCCGCGGGCGGGGAGGGGACGGTGGTCGGGTATTCAGGCGTTGCAGACACGGCTGCCGACTTTGCGCTCTCGCCGGCGCTGTTGAAGGCCGCAACGGCAAGGTAGTAGGTGGTCCCGGTGATAAGGCCCGTGATGGTGAAATGGAGCGCTCCGGTCGCGCCCACCTTCGTGTAGGTCCCACCCGTGGTCGTGGAGGTGTACACGTTATAGCCCGACGCTCCGAGGACCCCGTTCCAGAGCAGTGTCACCTCTCTGTCCGCAGACGTCGCGGAAAGGCCGGTAGGGGACGAGAGATATATGATCACCTTTACCTCGTTCGAGTACCAGCTCTCCGCAGAGGCGTTTACGGCCGTTACGACAAAATAGTATGCGGTGCCTTTCGAGAGGTTCGTGACGCCATAGCTTGTGCTGCTCGTGGAGCCGAGCATGGTGTATGGACCACCGGACACTGTGGACTCATAGACGTTGTAGCTTCCCGCACTGCCGGATGCGCTCCAGTTCAGCGTTGCCTGAGAGCTGCTGACGCTCGCGGTAAGGTTGGCGGGTGGGGAGGGCTTTGTCCCGGTGACTGCCCCCGTGCCTTTCGCTATGCCGAGGAGCTCCGTCAGGCTGCCGTCCGTCTGGTTTGTTACCCAGACGTTGCCCTGTGTGTCTATGACGATGCCGGCTGGGCCGCTCCCCGCGGGGTACGTGCCTATCGTGATGCCTGCCGATGTTAGTACGGACACGGTATTGCCGTAGTTGTTCGTTACATAAATATTGCCGGAACTGTCTATTGCTATACCGTGCGGCCTGTTACCCGTACTGTAGGTGCCTATCGTCGAGCCGTCCAGCGCCAGCTTCGTTACCGTGCCGTCCCACCAGTTTGTCACCCACATATTGCCCGACGGGTCCAGTCTGATGCAGGACGGCATACCGCCGGAGGTGTACGTGCTGATCAGGGAGCCGTTGCGGTTCAGTTGCGAGAGCGTGTCGCTGCTCCAGTCGGCTATCCATATGTCGTATGAGCTGTCCACGGCAATGGCCGCAGGCATATCGCCCGCCGGATAGGTCCCGATTGTCGTGCCGGAGGGGCTCAGTACAGTGACGGTGTTGTCGTCGCTGTTCGCGATCCATACGTTCCCCATGAGGTCTATTGCGAGGGCATCGGGCTTTTGGCCTGTGGGATAGTCGCCTGTCCTTGAGCCATTCGGGCCCAATTCTGTTACGGTGTTGCTCTTCTGGTTTACCACCCACACATTGCCTGACGGGTCTATTGCGATGGCTATGGGTCCATTGCCTGCGGAATAGGTGCCCACTACGGAGCCCGAGGGGGTTAACTCCGTGACGTCGTCGCTCCCATAGTTGGCCACCCATAGGTTGCCGGATGCATCCATCGCTATGTCCACGGGGTAGGTGCCGACGCCGTACAGGCGGGTGATGATGTACGATACAGAGCTTGCCTCGTTCGAATAGCCGCTTTCCCCCGCATCGTTCCCTGCCGTCACCACGAAATAATATGTCGGGCCCTTCTGCAGGCCCTGGACGGTATAATAAGCGTTGGCCGTCGTGTCCACTCTGTTGTAGGGGCCTCCGGACAAGGAGGACTCGTACACATTGTACCCCGTGGCGCCTGTGGAAGGGCTGAAGGTGAGCGTGACCGACCCGTTCCCTGCATACGCCTGGAGATCGGATGGGGCAGAGGGTTTCGTCAGGGTGTTGGTCTGGTTCGTGGGAGTGTTCGTCGTCGACGGCGGATTGCTGTGTTTATTGCTACAGCCGGTGTTCAGTACGATTACCACTATAAAGAAGGCAATAAAATATCTGATGTTATTCATAGTACACCCTCCTTTCGGATTCTTACCACCGTTAAAAAGGCATGTCAATAAATCATGCGTGTGTCTCCGGGCGTTGCCTGCGCTTTCTACTGCACCAGAAACCACAATGGATTATCGTTCAACAGCCCCGATACTACGACAGCGAGCAGTTCGTTAAAAAATACCGGGTCGCTTTTCATAATTACCTCGCAATTTTACCCAGGGTGCCAATATACATTGACACCCCGTATATCGCTATACCGTGTTACCGCCTGCATCCGTTACCCATACGTTATCATAAAAAGTTTTCGACACTGCGAAGGAAAACACATCCTGATTGCCTGCAATGCTTCCGTGGTGCTCTGCTATTCCATTATCTCGAAAAATGCAATAGGGAAGTGCTCATTTATTCGGGGTACCCATGCCCTGTAACAGGGTCTTCTTCCGGTATGTCTTTGTTTTATGGATTGTGTATTGTGCAGATGCGATGCCATTATTTCCTTATTTCTTTTCTTCATATTTCTTTACAAAAGCAACAATTTCTTTATTAAATCTTTCAAGGTCGCTAAGATTGCGGGTTATGACCTGATAAAGTTCATGCGGCGTTACCTCTCGATAAAAATGTACCATCCTATTTCTGTAGCCAGCCATCTTATAGAGAGCATCTGACAGCCCTTGACTTATAACACCTTTCGTTCCAAGTTCTTTTGCTATAGCTTTGTATTCTATCTCTTTAAACCCCGATGTCTTTGCCAAAATATGTCTTCCTATGTCAAAAACTGCTTCAAGCCCCCTTCTTAAGTAACTCTCCACATATGGCGGATTTTTCTTCTCTGAGAGAAACATATCCTCAGACATTTCAGAAAATGGTTTAAGTTCTGTAATGCAGTTCTCTATAAAACGTATAACATCAAGAATTCGGGTTGTATTCAAACTGGAAATAACCATCCTCTATTGCCTCCATAACCTCCCTATCAAACACCTTTTTTTTGAAGGATAGGTCACTTGCCATTTTAAGTATACCTTCTTCAAAACGGTCCGCCACTCCTTCACTCTTTTCATATATCCTTATTCCTTTGATTATCTCGTAGCAAAAAAGGGTGTCGACTTCGTGGATAAACACAAGGTCTATGTCGAAGGGTTCGAAAAGTTCTGAAAATTCCTTGTAGATAGACTCGTAAATGTCAATATCATCAGGGGCAGTTTCAAAAGAAACTGCTATATCAAGGTCAGAGAACCTGTCATAAACAATATCTTTACCATTAAGGTATTCTATGCCTCTTTGCGCCTGTGAACCAAAGAGGTACGTAAGGGTACATCTATATCTTTCAGCAATCTTTTTTATTCTTTCCATAAAGATGAGTATACCACACAGATATATATACAACAAGTGTTATAGCAAGAACGATGTTTAGGACAAACTGAAGGGTGAACCACGGGAAGAGGAACAGGCCAGCAATGAACGGGCGGCAACAGAGGCAGCATAATGATACAAGGGGTTGATGGTTTGATATGCATAATAGATTTTGGGCAGCTTAGAATGGATTTTATGAAGTCAAATTTTTACTCAGGAGGTGATTTTGAGCGGTTTACGGGCAAATGGAATACGGGGTCGGACGGAAGCCACTCCAAAAATTTCAACTAAAAACTTGACAAGGTCTCCTTTTAGGCTTCTCTTACTACTTTTGGCTCTTATCCCAAAAGTGATCATGGGACTGATAGAACAAAAAGAAAGAGTGTTCGACACTGCGAAGGGAAACACATCCGGACTGCGTGGACTGCTTCTCTCTCGCTATGGAAATACGGAGACGTTATGGGTCGTACCCCCCTTTACCGAAGAGAGCTTTGTTTTACGAGCAGAGGAGAAAACTCTTTCTTCATGATCACGAATGGGAGAGGAACCGTTATAGTTTGAACGGGAAAACTTCCGTCAGGGACCGGCGCGCATGGTAAGGCGGCCTGCCAGCCTGAGGGGCAGTTTTATCATCTTTAAGGCGTTCAGCAGGATGAAGAGGGAGACGCCGTCCACAATGTGCAGGAGGAGGATGAGCAATCCAGAAACAGGCCTGAGCAGGGGGCGTTCCTTGTAAAAGAGAAACAGTCCGTGCATGGTGTGGTCCTCTATCCAGAAGAACTGTCGTACGAACCCGCGTACCGTCGCGGCCCTGACTATGCTTATCGACATAGCGATGTAGTTCTTTGTGCCGGTGATCATGTCCAGCTTGTTGAATTGATGTACCGTGTAGAGGTTGCTGCAAAAGATCGTCCTTATTGTCTTGCCCTTTCTTATGTAGTGGAGGTTGTTTATGATCTCCAGCAGGTAGCCGCTGCTATCGGGTATGTCTATCTCGAGGAAGTCCTTTTTCCAGAAGGCCCTTTCGCCGCCGAAGTACTTCGCGCAGTTCGTCCAGCCCCAGACTGGCGTATGGTCGCCAGCCCTGTCCAGGATCGTCTGGTCTACCTCTCTCTTCATGACGGGGAGTATCAGCGAGCTTATGTTTTCGTGCGTAAGATGTATCAGGTCCGCATCGAGCGTAACGATGATACCGTCTTTCGAATCGATAATGCCTCTCTTTATGACACCTGCTTTCCCGTTCGTTTTGGGCAGGGTTATGACCCTGAGTGTCGGACAGGCGGCCTGATACGATTGTGCCACCTGCGTTGTCTTGTCGTGCGAGCCGTCGTCTATGACCAGTATCTCCCCGAACCCCCTGAATGTCGTTGCGACATCAAGAACTCGGGGAATGTTCTTTTCCTCGTTGTAGGCCGGGATGATGCACGTTATTGCTATGTCTCCGTCCAAATCGGGATCGTTCATATCGATGTGCCTCGGGTTAAAGTAAAATATGACTACGATGCAATTAGAACACGTTTTTCTCTGGTTGTGAAACAATTGTTGAGCGGGCCTTGCCTGCATGGAGGAGCAAGCTGACTGTATGGACCACCCTGATGTCCGCTCCATCTTCTGCGATCATGCTGCCGATGTTTGCCATACACCCCGGACAGCCCGTTGCGACAATGGTGGCTCCGGTCGATTTTATGTCTTTTACCTTGTCCCCTGTTATGACCGAGGATATGCGCCTGTGTTTTATATTGAATGCCCCTCCAAGCCCGCAGCACCTGTCGGACCTCTCCATCTCCAAGATCGTATACCCCGCTTTCCTTATCAAGTCCCTCGGCTTTTCCGATACGGACATGCCTCTCTTTAGATGGCACGGGTCGTGGTATGTGATCGTACCACCAACGCCTTCAGCCCTTTCGATGGTTCCGGGGTCTATGACTTCCGATATGTCCTTTATTTTTTTCGAGAACGCCTCGGCCCTTGCTTTATCGGCGGGGCTGTCGAATAGGAGCGGGTAGTAGTTTTTCATCATCGAGCCGCACGATCCGCATGCGGTAACGATGGTGTCGGTATCGTCGAACGGGGCCATGGCAGCCGTTGCCTGTCGGGCCGCTTTCTTTGTATCGCCGGCGCTGAATGCGGGGAGACCACAGCATGCCTGACCGACCGGCAGGTACGGCCTCTTGCCGGACGCCTCCAGTAGTTTGACGGCGTCCGCCGCGACATCGTGGTTTACGAAGTCGATAAGGCAGCCCAGGAACAGACCCGTATTTGTTTTTTGCCTGTAGGCGTTGTCTGCGGAGCCGGAGAATGAGCTACCCTTGATCTCCGGGACCGTCCTGCTCCCCGGCACGCGATAAAACGTCCCGGAGCCGGAGGCCAATCTCCGGCCCACTGCGTGTTCGACCGCCGAAGCGAGCCTGAAGCTCACGGCTGTTCTTGAGAACACCACCTTATCCAGCACTGCATCTATGATCCTGCTGCCGGGCTGCTCTCGCAGTCTTTCCCTTGCATAGAGGATAAGGAGGTCTGTCCTGACATTGTTCGGGCACACAGAGACGCACGCTGTACAGAGGAGACACTGTGAGACAAGTTTTTTTGCCCTCTTTGAGGGCCTGAGCTTATTTTCTGACAGCGTTTGTATAAGCGTTATCCTCCCGCGCGGCGATGCGCCTTCATCCTTGAGCATTCCCGCCACAGGACACACCGATCTACACTTACCGCATTTTACGCACAGAGAATATTGCTCCCTTGAATATGCGGACAGGCTGAGGAAATCCATTGTGGTCAACCGAAAGATACGCTGCATCGGAGCCGCGCATCTATCCCTCTGTTGTACGAAGACCTTCGATAATCTATAACACAAACCCCCCCTTCTTGAACACCGGGGACATGTGCTCCGTTACTTCCAGAATAGGGCCATAACGGAGCAGGATTGCTGGGTTAAATCCTATTAATACTTGTTGTAGCCTCCCTTGTCGTCTCCCGACTTACTTCCGCCCCTCCTGGGCCTGTCTTCCCTCTTTTCCATAGGTTTTGCCTCTGCTACCCTGATATTCCTACCCTTGAAATCGGTGCCGTTGATCTGCTCGATGGCTTTCTTCGCATCATCGTCGTTCGCCATCTCCACAAACCCGAAGCCCTTTGAATGGTCGGAATACTTGTCCTTGATTATGGAAACACTCTGGACCGATCCTACTTTCTCAAACAAACCCTTCACTTCTTCTTCCGTAGCTGTGAACGCAAGGTTGCCTACATACAGTTTTACCATTTTTTTCTCCTTTGTTTAAAGTATGGCTTATTTCAGGGAATTAATCAATCTATTATTACATGGCCTTTTCAATAACGTCCAGGGAGGAAAGGTTTTCGACGGAAGACGTGTCTGCGATGTTCTTGCCAAGGTACTTTGCTTTTATGAATCTTCTCAGGATCTTTGCATTGCGGGTCTTGGGGAGCTCCGTGACGAACTTTACCGTTTTCGGAGTGGTCGATTTCCCGAGTGCCGAGGCCACGAGGTCTGTCAGCTCGCGCCTGAGTGCCTCCGACGGCTCGTAGCCGGGCCTCAGTACGGCAAAGCACACGAGCACCTCCCCCTTCAGCTCGTCCGGCACGCCTATTGCAGCGGCCTCCGTTACTGCCTTGTGCGAGACAAGCACCGACTCTACCTCGGCGGGGCCCACTCGTTTTCCCGCTACCTTTATGGTATCGTCCGATCTGCCGTAGAGGAACCAGTAGCCGTCTTTGTCTACCGATGCCCAGTCGCCGTGGACCCACGTATGTTTCCACCTGCTCCAGTAGGTCTCGATGTAGCGCCCGGGGTCCTTCCACACCCCGCGCGTCATGCTGGGCCATGGCTTTTTGCATACGAGCTCTCCGACAGTATCTTTGACCGGTCTCGCATTGTCATCGAACACATCTATGTCCATGCCCAGTGCAGGGCCCCCAAGCGAGCACGGCTTCAAGGGCTTGACCGGGTGTACCGACAGAAAGCACGCACCCACCTCCGTGCCGCCGGACAGGTTTATAATCGGGCACCTCTCCTTGCCTACCTCTCTGTACAGCCACATCCATGGGTCCGGGTTCCACGGCTCCCCGGTGGAGCCGAACATGCGCAGGCTTGTAAGGTCGTGCGTGTTGGGCCATTGATCGCCGCTGCGCAGCAGCGCCCTTACCGCGGTCGGCGATATGCCGAGGATGGATATCCTGTGCGATTCGACCATTTCCCATAGCCTGTCGGGCCTTGGCCAATCCGGAGCGCCTTCGTAGAAAAACAGGGTCCCGCCCATTGCGAGGCCGCCGACGACTTCCCATGGCCCCATGATCCATCCCATGTCCGTGAACCAGAACAGTATGTCTTCGTCCTTGAGGTCCGTCTGGAAGGCTATCTCTTCCGCCTGCTTGATGAGGAAGCCTCCATGGACGTGGACGGCACCTTTTGGCCTGCCCGTCGTGCCGGATGTATAAATCACCATCCACGGCGTTTCTGACGGGAGCTTCTCTGTTTGCGAGATCGACGGCCTGTTCTTTATGAAGTCGTCCCAGGAGATGTCCCTGTTCCCGGTCCATGGTATATCGATGCCGAGCCGCCTGAAGACGACGACATGCCTTACGGAAGGGCTCATTGCGACAGCGCTGTCCGCCGTTTTTTTCATATCGACGATGGCGCCCTTCCTATAGAAGCCGTCCGCCGTAAAGAGGACCTTCGCCTCGGCGTCGTTGAGCCTCGACGCGATCGCCTCCGGACCGTATCCCGAGAAAACGGGTATGAATATTGCGCCTATCTTGGCTATTGCGAGGAGGGCGACCGCGGTTTCCGGCAGCATGGGCATGAATACGGCCACTGCGTCCCCCTTTCCGATGCTGGCGTCTCTCAGGCCCTGTGCGACGCGGTTTACCGACTGGTAGAGATCGAGGTAAGTCATTTTTCTTACCTCCTTGTCTTCTCCCTCCCATACGATGGCCGTCTTGTGCCTTCTGAATGTATTGATGTGCTTGTCGACGCAGTTATGGACAATATTGAGCCTTCCCCCGGAAAACCACCGCGGCCACTCGATGCCTTTCCTGGTGTCGATGACTTTTTTGTAAGGCGTGTACCATTCGATGCCGAGGAACTCGTTTACAGCGTCCCAAAACCATTCGATATCGCTCTGCGAACGTTGAACAAGTAAACCGAAATCCTTAATCCCGTTTTCCCTCATAAATGCCGTTACGTTGCTGCGCTCAACTGTCTGATGAAAGCCTTTCCAATAAAACCTTTTCGTCAAATACATGTTCTCCTGTGACTCGTTATGCACCCTCAGTAATATCAAATTTAACAAATGTCAAATGAAGCTGTCGTATTTGTGTATCTCTCAGGCCAAATCCAGCGACTGGCCTGGACCCAGCACTACTACCCTGTCCTGCATACCCGCGCGTATCGCCGCCCGCCTCAGCCGTGTCACCGGCTCGGAGAGCGGCTCTAACGAGAGCCTGAAGGTGCCCCAATGTATTGGTATCATGGCCTTCGCCCCGAGGTACTGCATTGCCTTTATGCTGTCCTCAGGCGTCATGTGGTGTCCGAATACCGCCCATGGCCTGTAGGCTCCGATAGGCAGGAGTGCAAGGTCCAGCCTGAACATGTCGCCGATCTCCTTGATTCCTTCGAACCATCCTGTATCCCCGGCAAAGTAGATCTGCCGCTTGCCATCCACGACGTATCCCTGATAGAGGCTCTTGACGAGCGGGTTCCTTCCCTGGAAGTGGTTCGCAGGCACCGCTACGATCCTTGTCCCATGAACAGTGGTCTGCTCCCACCAGGACATGACCCTGACGTCCCTGAACCCGGAGCGTGTAAAATATTCGCTCAGTCCTTCCGGAACGATGACGACGGCTGTCCTCGGTAGCCTCCTCACGGTTGGCATATCGAGGTGATCGTAATGCCCGTGAGAGATGAGGACAAGGTTGACTGGCCCGATCTGTTCCTCCATAAGCCCGGGCTCGCTCCTTCTCCGCATGGCCCATATCCGCTTACTCAGGTTTGGGTCGGTCAGTATGTTCGCCCCTCCCATGCTTATCAAGACCGTGGAGTGGCCCCCGTATACGATCCGTCTGTCCATATAATGGTATATAATATAGGAATGAGTCTTTTTTATTTAAAGTACAACAGATACAGCTCCATTGCCTATCCGCAAGCCCGAATATTTCTATTTCGATTGCACTGCTGAAAAAAACCTATACCTTTGTGCCATAATAGTATGCAGAGGAGGGATGCGATGGCAGACGATGTTTTGTTGAAAACGGACCTGAAGGGGCTGACGTTGAAGGGCAGGGGCAAGGTGAGGGACATCTATGACCTGGGAGACAGCCTTCTTATCATAGCGACGGACAGGATATCCGCTTTCGACTATATTATGCCGAACGGCATACCGGACAAGGGAAAGATACTCAATGGGCTCTCTTTGTTCTGGTTCGACTTTACGAAGGACATTATCAAAAACCATATAATGACCTCTGATGTTTCTGCCTACCCGCGTGAGCTCGAGCAGTACCGGAACATGCTCAGGGGTAGGTCCATGATCGTGACGAAGGCAAAGCCGTTTGCGGCAGAGTGCGTGGTAAGGGGGTACCTGTCCGGATCGGGATGGAAGGAATACAGAGAGACCGGCAGGATATGCGGTATAAGTATCAAGCCGGGGTTTGTGGAGTCGGATAAGCTCCCGGAGCCCATCTTTACCCCATCCACCAAGGCCGCGGCGGGCCATGACGAGAACATCGATCTGAAGAGGTTTGAAGAGGTCGTCGGTAAAAAGTATGCCTCTTCCATCATAGAGAGGACCATCTCTATATACAGAAAGGCGTACGAGTATGCCTACACCAGGGGCATCATAATATCGGACACGAAGTTCGAGTTCGGGTTGACGGGCAAAGGCGAGCTCATCATCATAGACGAGATGCTTACGCCAGACTCATCGAGGTTCTGGTCGATCGCTGACTATAGGCCCGGGGGGCCCCAGAAGAGCTTCGACAAGCAGTTTTTGAGGGACTGGCTCGAGTCTATACACTGGAACAAGAAGCCCCCCACGCCGGTGCTGCCGGACGAGATAGTCAAGAAAACGAGGGAAAAATACCTCGAGGCATACGTCCGCATAACAGGGAGAGACCTGCAATAGTTTCCTCCTGACGGTTAAAAAATGGAGAGTTTGGGACGATGCGAAGTAAAACACTCATGGACTGCCTGACATGCCTTCATTGTGTTCTGCGTGGACTACTGCTTTGTCAGAAGAAGCATGAAGGGCCTTTAAAAGTACAGTGCATCGCCTGAAAGACATAGACATACGGCGGCTGTTTCTCGCTCTCGTGGCTTCGATATACATCTCGATTTCCATCTACGAGGCCGTTCTGATACTTACAGTCGTCTTTTTCTTCTACAAATATAGGGATATCGATAAGAGGCAGCTTGCGGGCTATTTTACCGTTCCGGTCGTTCTCTACATCGTTGCCATGATCGTCCCGACCCTGCTGTTTGCGGTGCATTCGAGGTATGCGGGCCAGGGGTATGCAAGGACCTTTTTTGCGCTGGCTTACCTGCCGGCACTCGCAGTCGGGGCCGACACCGGGCTTTTGAAGAAGTACGGACACATCATCTTTGCGGGAGGGGTCGTATGGGCAGCTACGGCCTACATAAAATATTTTGTCCTTAAGGCCCCTGCACCGCACGGCCTCTGGGGCAGCGCATTCGAACTGGGGAACCTCGTCTCCATATCGGCCATGGTCGCATTTGGCATGATAGCATCGTCGCATACGGACACCCCGCTGCGAAAGGCCCTGTATGTACTCGCCTTCTTTTTTATGACAGGCACGATCGTCCTGACGTTCGAGCGGACCGCATGGCTCGATATGGGCTTCGGCATCGTCTTCTTTCTCTATCTGTCTCTCGGGCGGATGAAGATCAGCAGAAAGTCCATGGTACTGGCGGGGATGGTGCTGGCCCTTGCACTCGGCCTGTCCGTCCGCTTTTTTGCAAGACACGACCCGAGGTTCCTGCTTATCGAGAAGATGGTTGCCGGGAAGAAGATAACGTACGGCGATCTGAACACCATAACCTCGGACAGACTGTACAAGCTTACTGCGTCTCTGAGGATTATCGGGTCGGACATCGAGCACCGCAGATACTTGAATGTCGTGCTCGGTCATGGGTTCAGGGCCGGTGCGGCAATAAAGGGGATAGACTACGGACCGGAGCCGGTGAACTCCTCTTTCGAGTCCATATCGTTTGTGAGCGAGTATATCGATACCGGCGTCCTGGGGATAGCCTACATGCTGCTGATATACATGTATTTCCTGGTGCTGCTGTCAAGGCTGAAGCGCATCGGGGTCAATGACGGGACGTCCATGTTCACGGTGTACGGCATAACGGCGGGGATAGGGGCGTATCTGTTCGGCTCGCTGTTCAATATCTTCGTTACGCCGCCCTTCTTTTTCTATCTGTTCCTGCTCGGGGCCGTGGAGAACTTTGTAAGGAAGGAAACAGTCAAAAAGGTATTATGAAGAAGCTGAGAATACTGCTAGAGATGATCAAGTTCGAGCACACCCTGTTTGCGATTCCCTTTGCGATAATAGCGATGATGCTCGCCGCGGATGTTATCCCGACGCTGTATCAGATGTTCTGGATACTCGTGGCCCTGACGTTCGCACGGACGGTTGCGATGCTGTGGAACAGGATCGCGGACGCAAAGATAGACGCACGCAATCCAAGGACCATGAACAGGGCGATACCACGGGGCCTTGTTTCCATAAGATCCGCGGCTGTGATGCTGGTCCTGTCGTGCGGCGTGTTTATATTCTCGGCCTCTATGCTGAACAGACTGAGCTTTGTTCTGAGCTTCCCGGCACTGTTTGTCATATTCGCCTATTCTTACCTCAAGCGGTTCACATGGCTGAGCCATTTCGTGCTCGGCCTTGTCGATGCGATGGCGCCGGCAGGCGCATGGATCGCGATCAGGGGCGATTTGCCCTTCAGCATCATGCTTTTGAGTCTCGCCGTCATATTCTGGGTCGGCGGCTTTGATATACTCTACTCGCTCATGGACCTGGACTTCGACAGAAGAGAGCACCTGTTTTCCATCCCGGCGATGTTCGGCGTCTCGAGAGGGATCTTCGTGTCCCGCCTGATGCATGCGCTCATGGTGCTCGCCTTGATCCTGTTCGGACTGATTTATCCCATGCATCTTCTGTACTTCGTGGGGATCGCCTTTGTCGTGGCCCTGCTCCTGTACGAGCACAGGCTCATAAGACCGGACGATTTTTCGAAGGTCGAAAAGGCCTTTTACGAGACCAACATAGGCGTGAGCGGGATCATGCTGTTCTTCTCGGCAATCGATATATGGCTTAAGGTCGGGCTGTAGGGATACGGGCCGGCGCTCATCTGTCCACCATACGCCTCTTGAAGTCCTTTACCCCGTCGAGGAAGTCGTATATGCCCTTCATGTCTTTTGCCCTGATCAGGCTGCCGAGCCTTTCCAGGGTCCTCGAGAACCTCTCTATGGAATTGAGCACCTCTTTCGAGTTGGACATGAATATGTCCCTCCACATGAGCGGATCGCTGCCCGCAATTCGGGTAAAGTCCTTCAGCCCGCCGCCGGCATACTTCAGGAGCTCGTGCCCGGACTTCTCTCCCTCCATAACGCCGGCTATCAGCGCGTACGCCACGGCGTGCGGGAGGTGTGATACCGTTGCCATGACCCTGTCGTGCGTGTCGGGGTCCATGACGGCAACCTCGCTTCCTATGGATTCCCAGAACTTCGTTATCGCCTCTATGGTAAATCCGTCCGTCCCGTCCACGGGGGTGATGATGCACCTCTTGCCCTCGTAGAGCCCGTCGACGGCGTTGATCGCACCGGACTTCTCGGTGCCCGTGATGGGGTGGCTGCCTATGTAGTTGCTGTGCTCGTAGAACAGCTCGGTCATCCTGGAGACCAGCTCTGCCTTTGTGCTGCCTATGTCCGTAACGATGGCGTCTTTCTTTACGGCGTATACCATCCTCTTCGCTATCTCGAAGGTCGATAGTACGGGGGTGGCGAATATGACGAGTACGGCGTCCGCGATGCCGTCCTTCAGGCAGTCCGTGTAGCTGTCTATCGCGGACAGGCCCCTCGCGGTCTTCAGGTTATCGAAGTTCCTGTCGACGCCTATGACCTTTTTGCACAGGCCCTTTTTCTTTATGGACATACCGAGCGACGTCCCCATCATCCCGGTGCCGATGATCGCAATCTGCTCGTAGAAAGGCTTGCTCATCTTTGCATGATCCCCTTGAGCTCCCTGACGAACTTCCTGTTCTCGTAGGGCGTTCCCACGTTTATCCGTATGTAGCTCTCGAGCCCGTAGGACGTCATGTCCCTTACGATAACGCCCCTCTTTAGCAGCGCTGCGAACGCCTGTTTCGCGGTCATGGAGGGGGCGACCTTTATGAGGAAGAAGTTTGCCTGGGTCGGCATGAACCGGACGCCCATCCTGTCGAGCGCCCCGTACAGAAAGTCGAGGCCTTCCCTGTTGTTTTTGAGGGTCTTCTCTATGAACGCCCTGTCGTCCAGCGCGGCGAGCGCCGCCGTCTGTGCAAGGCTGTTGACGTTGAAGGGCTGCCGCACGCGCTCTAGGTAGCCCGCGAGCTCCGGGGTGGTGACGCCGTAGCCGATCCTCAGTCCCGCGAGCCCGTAAAGCTTCGAAAACGTCCTTAACGCGACAAGGTTCCTCTCCTTTCTCTTCAGATAGTCGATGCCGTCCGGGTAGTCGTCCGAACGGACGAACTCCCGGTAGGCAGCGTCGTCCACGACGATGACGTGTCCGGGTGTCCCCTTTATGAGCCGCTCATAGTCTTTTCTCGGCACGATCGTACCGGTGGGGTTGTTCGGGTTCGAGATGAAGATGAGCCTTGTGCGGCTGCTCACCGCGTTTCGTATGCCGTCTATGTCGTAGCTGCAGTCGTCGAGGAGCTTTACGATGACAGGCTTCCCGCCCGAGGCCTTCACGGTAATCGAATAGATAAGGAAGCTCGGATCGGATATGATCGCCTCGTCCCCGGGCCGCATGAATGTCCTTATCGCAAGCTCTATGAGCTCGCTCGACCCGTTGCCCAGCACTATCGATTCCGGCCTTGTGCCGTGGATGGCGGAGAGCCTGTTTTTCAGATAGAACCCGCTGCCGTCCGGATAGCGGTTCAGGCCCTTCAACGTCCTCCTCACTGCCTTTACAGCACGCGGGGAAACCCCGAGCGGATTCTCGTTCGATGCGATCTTTACGGAGTTCGGTATACCGAACTCCCGTTCGACCTCCTCGATGGGCTTGCCCGGCTGGTAGGGGACGATGTCTTTTACGTATCGTGGGACGAACCTGTACGTCATGGCTGCTCCTGCGTTGTTTTCGGATACGAGCCCAGGAACTTGAAGAATACGGTGTGCTGCCTGGCCGCGGAGACGGCTTTTTTTATCTTCTCGTCGCCGATGTGCCCGTCGATGTCCACGAAGAAGAGGTACTCCCATGCCTTTTTCTTCAGGGGCCTCGACTCTATCTTCGTGAGGTTTACCCTGTAGTCGGAGAACGGCTTCAGCGCGGCGTACAATGCCCCGGCTCTGTGTTTTACTGCGAAGATAATGGACGTCTTGTCGCTCTCCGTCCTGTCGGGCATGAGCTTCCCTATGACGACGAACCTAGTGACGTTGTTGGGGTTCTCCTCGAGCCTGCGGGCGAGCACCTTCAGCCCGTAGAGCCTTGCCGCGAGCTCGCTGACGATGGCCACCGAGGGGCCCGGGTGCTGTACTATCTTTGCTGCCTGGCTCGTACTGTCCGTATCGACGGTGATGGCGTTCGGGAGCCTCTCCCGTATCCACCTCCTGCACTGTGCGATGGCCTGAGGGTGGGAGTATACCTTCGTGATGTTCTTTACGTTGCAATTTTCCCTTGCTGCGAGGACGTAGCTTATGGGGACAAAGATCTCCCGTGCGATGAGCAGGGGGGAGTCTATGAAGCGATCGAGCGTCTGCGGCACGGTGCCCTCCATGGAATTCTCTATCGGGACGACGCCGAAGTCACAGTTGCTGTACTCTACCTCGTTGAAGATCTCGGAGATGTTCTTTGCCGGCAGGAGAGGGGAAGAGTTTCCGAACTCGAGGAGTGCCGCCTGGTGTGCCCATGTGCCCTCGGGACCGAGGAACGCTATCCTCGGAGGCGTTACGGACGCCCGTGAGGCAGAGAATATCTCCTTGAATATGTACTTTATGAAATCGTTCTGCAACGGCCCTTTGTTGATCCGCATGAGCCTGTTGACGATGGAGGCCTCCCTCGACGGGGAGTACACCGCTGCCGCGGTCTTTTCCTTTTCCCTGTTTATGTCTATAGCTATCGCGAGGCGCTCATTGAGCAGATCGATGAGCTTCGCATCGATTATGTCTATCCGTTTCCGCAGTCCAGCAACGTGATCGTTTATCATCCGTTATCCTCCTCGAGATACTTGTTCTCGTACTCCATGATCTTGTTCCTGCCCTTTTTCTTCGCCTGATAGAGCGCTATGTCGGCCGCGTACAGGAGCTCGCCCACGTTGTCGATGCCTTCGCAGGGGGACGAGACAACGCCTATGCTCACTGTGAGCTGGGGGCTGTCCCCCTGCCTGAAGGCCCCGGCGACCGCACTCCTGAGCTTCTCTGCGACGGCCATTGCTCCCTCGGGATCCGTATCGGGCAGTATGACCATGAATTCCTCTCCGCCGTATCTCACGATCGTATCTATGCCGCGAATGTTCATTTTGAAGATATGCGAGAGCGTCACGAGCGCCTCGTCTCCCTTGAGATGGCCGAACGTATCATTGTAGTTCTTGAAATAGTCCACGTCCATCATGAGCAGGGACAGGGGCTTGCCGTAGCGCTTCGCCCTTTCCCACTCCTTGTCGAGGACCGCACGCATGTACCTCCTGTTGAACATACCCGTGAGATCGTCCGTTATCGAGAGCTCCTTGGTCTTCTCGTACAGCCTCGAGTTCTCTATGACCACCGCTATCTGGGCGCATATGGACACGAGGAAGTCCATGTCCTTCTTTGTAAAGCTGTTGGGTATATTGTTGCTCACGTTCAGGACGCCGATGACATTGTCCTTGTATTTGAGGGGCAGGCTCATGAATGAGCCTTCGGCCTTTTTCTGTCCCTTGTAGTGGAGGTACCGCGTCTCCTTGCCCGTGTCGTTTATGAGCACGGGCTTGCCTGTCGATGCGACGTACCCGCTTATCCCCTCGTCATTGGCGAACTCTATCCCTATGAGCTTCGAGCTGTCGTCGAAACCCCAGGCGGAGACCGTCCTGAGGACGCTGCCCTCCTTGAGCAGGATTGCGCATTCCTTGTAATTGAGGGTCTCCGAGATGGTCGTGGTTATGATGCGCAGGAGCTCGTTCATATCGACGATCGAAACGGTGTACTGCGCGAAGTTGTACAGGGTCGAGAGCTCTTTTATGCTCTCTTCGAGCTCCCTGTTCACCTGCTCCAGCTCTTTGGATCGCTTCATCAGTATGTCCTTATACTTGAGCTCTTCTTTGGCGGAGATGAGTTCCCTTTCTTTTTCCACGCTCGAGGCCATCAGCTGCGTGATCCTCGAGAGCATAAAATTGAAGCTGTTTTCCATCTCTCCTATTTCGTCCTTGCTGCCCGATATGGCACGGGGCAGGAAGTTGTTGGTCTCTGCCCTGTGTATCAGCCCCGTAAACCTGTTGAGCGGCCTGACGACGATGAGTTCTACGATGTACAGGGAGACGATGATGAACAGTATAACGATGGATAGGAAGAGCGCCCCGAACTTTTTCGCCATATGGTAGGTGTGGCTGTAGAGCCGGCTGTAGTAGGAGCTTATCCTTACGAATCCGAGCCCGTCGCCCGCCTCGTGACATTGCTGGCAGCTTGCGTAGATCCTTATGGGGGCGGTATAGTCTATCGTTTTTGCAGACATCTCCGTTATAGAGTGATCATAGTCGAGGGAACGGAGGCGCGCCAGTTCGGCGCTGTTGAGGGGCTGCTGTTCGGACTGCCTGCTCGACAGGACGGGCCTGCCCTCGTTGTCGTACAGGGTTATGTAGTCCACCCCGGACGCCTCCGCTATTTCTTCTATTATCTCTTTCGGCGGTACGAGATGTCCCTTCTTGCCGGTCAACTGCAGCATGTCGTAGACCGTCTTGGTTATCACGGTCGATTGATGCCCCGAAGACCTGTAGACGAACTCTTTCCCGAAAGAGACGTACAGATACAGGACGATACCGAATGTCATTACTACGACAACGCTTAACAGTGCGGTGAGTTTATACGCAATGCTCTTACCGATCCAGTTCCTTATCATGTCTGATTCTTACAATGGCGGTGCTCAAAAAGTCAACCATGTAAGGCTTGGCAGGCCGTTCAGGCTATTTCTTCAGCAGATCCACGACCTGTCCGAAGCCGGATGATGCGCTGTCAAGGAGGCTTGATGCATAGTCGATGTTGTGGACACCCTTCGCCGTCTTCACGAACAGAAGATTGTATGCCGCCGCGTTGTATATCTTCAGTGCCTTGGTATAGCCGGGGCTATTTTTGTCGGACGAGTCGATCAGTGCCTTGGCCGCCGCATACTGCCTGTCCGCGTCTGCCGTCATAGACTGGAGGTTCGTTTTCCACATCGTATAGATGTCTTCGTAGTCCTTGCCGTGGCATGTCTTGCATCCTATGGCGCCGCCGATGTACGTCTGGCCTACGAGCTTTGCGCCCAGGCCGTGCTGCGTCGCGACCTTATGACATCCCACGCATTTGACGTTGGCCTTGAACATGGGGCTTGCGGACCCCTTGACGCCTATCCCTCCCACACCCATGTACATGTCTTCCTGGGCGGTATGCATGTTCTTGCTGTGGCACAGCGTGCAGTTGTTCGCGTACTCGAGCGGCTTGATGGACGTCTCGAGCCCGTGCTTTATCTCGAGGTGACACAGGGTGCATGTTATCTTGTGCTTCGTCACGTGCCATTCATGGATGAATGTCGTGTCCGTATAATACGCAAACCTGGCCGGTATATTGTGGCATGCATAGCACCGCTCCCTCGGTACCGCGTTGTTCCCCACGATGACGTCGAGATGACAGTCTATGCACCGTATGTTCGGGTTGTGCTCCATGAAGTCGAGATGGTTGTAGGATATCCCGTTGACATCGATGGTCCTTTTCGGTATCTGGTGGCACTGCAGGCAGTTGTTGACCTGCTTGTTGTTCCCGGCGTTGTTGAGCTTCGAGAAATGACACAGGAAGCATGTTTCGTAGGTGACCTCTATGTGCCTTCCGACGACGATCTGGGAATGACAACTCGTACACCTGAGCTTTATGTCCTTGATCTGCTCCATATGGGGCACATGGTTGAATGATACGCCCTTGGGGGTAACGACGCTTCCCACGAGCAGTCGTGTAGAGTGACACCCGATGCGCATGCAGCTCGCGTCCGGTATGTCCGCGAACGGTCGCGGGTCGTATGTCTTTGTAAAGTATCGTACGACCATCGAGAAGTTCTGTATCTTGTGCCATGCTGCAGACTCCAGACTGTTTGTCGGGGGATAGTGGCATTCTACGCATGGTACGAAATTATGCTCAGATGCCTTCCACGCATTGTAATAAGGCATCATGATGTGACAGCTTTTGCAGAATGTCGGGCTCTCGCTGTACTCTATAAAGCTGAAGAACACGACGATCGACAGGAGGAGTACGCCCGCGATGACCGCGATGATCTTGTGTGCCCGTATAAAGCCTTTGTGTCCTTCCCCTTTATTTATTTGCATGGTTATAGCCTCCGCCAGATCGTATGCAGTAAATGTGCCACTTATGACTGTATGTTACCCAAAAATTGAGCGGCTAAACGACTTGTAGCACGATCTTGCCCTTTACCCCGCCCTTTTCCAGCCTCCGGTGTGCCAGTGCGACGTCCTTCAGCGGCATGACGGAGTCTATCACCGGCCTGACCCTGCCGCGCTCGATCAATGCCCGGAGTGCATCGAGCTTTAGACGGTCCCGCTGCATGGACATGAAGTGTATCGTTATGTTCTTGCCCTGGGCAGCACTGAGGTCCGACTTCGACGCCGCGATGCTGACGATCCTGCCGAAGCGCTTTGCGGCCTTTACGCTTTTCGAGAGGGTCTCTCCCCCCACGGTATCGAGGACCACATCGACGCCCGACATGCCCGTTTCCCTGAGGACGACATCGGCGAAGTCGTTCTCCCTGTAGTCGATCACGCGATCGGCCCCCAAGTGCTTTACGAGTTCCATGTTATAGACGCCGCACGTCGCGAACACGGATGCACCGAGCGCCCTGGCGAGCTGGATTGCTATAGAGCCCACCCCTCCTGCGCCGGCATGGATCAGGACGGACTCGCCCATGCGCAGGTCTGCCCTTGCGACGAGCGCCTCAAACGCGGTGCTCCCTGCAAGCGGAACGCTCGCCGCCTCGATGTGCGTGAGGTTTGACGGCTTGTGTGCCACTATCTTTTCCTCTGCGACATGGTATTCGGCGTAGGTACCCTGTGCCGAGATCTCCGACGTGTAGTACACCTCGTTGCCCGGCTTGAAGCTGCGTACGCCACTGCCCACCGCCTCCACGACACCGGACACATCGTAGCCTATCACCGCCGGGGGCCTGATGCCTGCCCATGCTCCTGCCCTGCGTACCATGTAATCGATCGGGTTTACGGACGTGGCGTGTACCTTTACCAGTACCTGGCCGATGCCGGGCTCCGGCTTTGGTATGTCCCGTTCCTCGAACACCTCCGGGCCCCCGAACGCGGTAATGACCATGGCCTTCATATCTACCTCCTTTGGATTGCTCTACACGCTTATATATCTAATCACTCTTGAACGATCATCAATGCCTTTCATGCCGCGGACGGTCGCAACGCTTGTCAGGGGGCCCCAAAAGTGCATAAATAATACCGATGCGCACAGACTATACGCCATACATGGAGATCGCCCTGAGGCTTGCCGGAAAGGCCGCCGGAATGACGTACCCCAACCCGCTTGTGGGTGCCGTGATTATAGATGCCAAGGGCAATATCATCGGCAGGGGACTTCATAAGAGGGCCGGCAGTCCCCACGCAGAGGTCATGGCCCTCAGGGACGCAGGCAGTGTTCCGAAGGGCAGTACGATGGTCGTCACGCTTGAGCCGTGCAACCATTATGGGAGGACCCCTCCCTGCACGCTCGCCATCAGGCAGTCCGGAATAAAGAGGGTCGTCGTTGGAGCAAGGGACACGAACCCCGGCGTAAGGGGGGGTGGTATAGGGTATTTGAGACGGGCGGGCATCGAGGTAGTGTCCGGCGTTTGCGAGGACCGGGCAAAGAGGCTCAACGAGGCGTATTTTAAGCACGTTACGACTGGACTGCCTTTTGTCAGCGTAAAGGTGGCCCTAGGCATCGACGGGAAAATGGCGGCCGGGGACGGGTCTTCACGATGGATCACCTCCGAGTATATGAGGAAGGTCGCGCACGGGTTGAGGAATGGAGTTGATGCCGTTGCGGTCGGCGTAGGCACTATTATAAAGGACGATCCAGAACTCACCGTAAGGCTCGTAAAGATGAGGCAGCGTCCGCTCCACAGGATCGTATTCGACACGCATTTGATGACGCCGCTCAATGCGCGCGTTATAAGGAATCAAAGCGATGCCTACAGAACAATACTCGTTACTTTTTCGAGGGACGCAGCGAGGATAGGGGCGTTTGAGGGAAAAGGTGTTCGAGTCATGCATGCACGGATAAAGGACGGGCATGTTTCGATGAGATACGCGATGGGCCTACTCGGCAGATATTTTGCGTCCATTCTTATAGAGGGGGGGGCGGCGATCATAGGCGCCGTGTTCAGGGAAAGGCTCGTTGACAAAGTCCATGCATTCATGGCACCGGCGATCATAGGGGAGGACGGACTTTATCCGTTCAAAGGTGTACTACTGAGAAATATAAAAAATGCGGTGAGGCTTAGGAACGTGGATGTCCAGACACACAGCGGAGAGTGCCTGGTGCAGGGCTATCCTGAATGGCGATGATATGTTTACGGGATTGATAGAGCATACCGGCATCGTCCGGCGCATTGAAAGGAAGGACGCGGGTGCATCGATTACGATCGAGATCGGGCAGCTCCCGCAGGCAGGCGTGGGAGACAGTATCGCCGTGAACGGCGCATGCCTTACCCTCACATCCGTTGTGAATGACAGGTATGCCTTCGATGTGTCGTCGGAGACCATACGGAAGACGGGCTTTGCGCACAGTAGGAGCGGCGACGTTGCCAATGTGGAGTTGCCGCTCAGGCTTTCGGACAGACTGCATGGCCATATCGTTAACGGACATGTAGACTGCACGGCCGCGGTTTACGGTATGAGGCCGTCGGGTAGGTACCACATAGTTACATTTGAATTGTCCGAAAGGACGCATTATCTTGTGGAAAAGGGGTTTATAGCGGTTGATGGTATCAGTGTTACGCCTTACGATATACGGGAGCGGCTGTTTACGATAGCCGTTATACCATACACATATGAGCACACCAATCTCAAGGGCAGAAAAGTCGGCGATATCGTCAATATAGAATTTGATATCATTGCAAAGTATATGGAAAGTATGCTGAAGAGGGGTAGTGACAATAAGATAACGGAAGCATTCCTAAAAGAGAGAGGATTCGCATAATGCCGATAATAAACGTAGAGAGGGCTGTAGAAGAGATAATGCATGGAAAGATCGTAATCCTTGTCGACGACGAGAACAGGGAGAATGAGGGCGACCTCAGCATAGCGGCGGAGAAGGTCACGCCCGACGTCATTAATTTTATGGCGACGTATGGACGTGGACTCGTATGCCTTTCGCTGACGGAAGAGAGACTGAACGAGCTCCAGATATCCCTTATGGTCAACGAGAACACATCGAAGTTCGGTACCGCATTTACGGTATCGATTGATGCGAGGGAGGGCGTCTCGACGGGCATATCCGCTTACGACAGGGCCCGTACGATCCAGGTCGCAATCGATGAGGCGTCGAAGCCGTGGGACCTTGTAAGGCCGGGCCACGTCTTTCCTCTGAGGTACAGCCGGGGGGGCGTGCTCGCAAGGGCTGGACAGACCGAGGGGTCCGTGGACCTCGCGAAGCTGGCAGGGTTGAGGCCTGCTGCAGTCATATGCGAGATTATGAAAGACGACGGGACAATGGCAAGGATGCCGGATCTGGAGGAGTTTTCACGGAGGCACGACATATCCATCGTGACCATAGCTGACATAATACAGTACAGAATGAAGCGGGAGCGGCTTGTAAGGAAGGTCGCAGAGGCTGAGATCGAAACGGCGTATGGCGGTACCTTCAAGGCAATGGTCTATGAGAACGACCTCGACAACAATCAGCACCTCGCGATGATAAAGGGCGATGTCGGCAAAGGAGAGCCCTTGCTTGTGAGAGTACATTCTGAGTGTGTCACGGGCGATGTCTTCGGCTCGTTGAGATGTGACTGCGGGAACCAGTTGCACGAGTCGATGAAGATGATAGAAAGGGAAGGCAAGGGCGTAGTCCTCTATCTGAGGCAGGAGGGCAGGGGGATAGGGCTTGCGAACAAGATACTCACCTACAAGCTCCAGGACAACGGACTCGATACGGTCGAGGCAAACAATGCTCTCGGGCTCCCCGCGGACCTCAGGGACTATGGTATCGGGGCGCAGATACTCGCCGACATAGGGATAAAGAAAATGAAGCTCTTGACAAACAACCCAAAGAAGCTCCATGCCCTTGCGGGCTACGGGCTCGAGGTCGTCGAGAGGGTACCGATAGAGATCGCGCCAAATGCGATAAACAGGAAGTACCTCAAGACGAAACAGGAGAAGATGGGGCACATCCTGCATATTAAATAGAGCAGGGGACTGTGACACGATGATAAGGAGGTAGCATGAAGATAGTGGAAGGACATTTAAAAGGTGATGGCCTGAGGATAGGTATTGTTGTCAGCAGGTTCAATCATTTTATAACAGACAGGCTTGTTGACGGGGCCATGGACGCGCTCAAAAGGCTCGGTGTCTGCGAAGATGACATCGTGCTGGTAAAGGTGCCGGGTGCTTTTGAGATCCCGCTGTTTGCGAAAGAGCTTGCAAAAAAGGATTTTGATGCCGTAATCGCCCTGGGCGCCATCGTCAAAGGGGGGACGTCGCATTACGAGTACCTTGCGGCAGAGGTGACGAAGGGCATCGCGCATTCGTCCCTGGAGCTCGGGTTCCCGATTATCTACGGGATACTTACGACGGAGACCATAGAGGAAGCTATAGAGCGGGCAGGAACCAAGCAGGGCAACAAGGGGTACGAGGCTGCCATGAACGCGGTGGAGATCGCAAATCTCAGGAGAGAGATGAGGAAAGGATTACCAGGCAGTGGAGAGAAGAGGAAATAACGACCGAAAAGATAGGAATGGATTTTGGATGAGTCGAGAACCAGTGGGCGATGGGCAGAAGAGAAGAACGTGAAGCACTCCTGAAAGCACTTTACAGTGTAGATATTTTTGATGACTATAAGGCAGAATCTATACGGCTATTTGCAGGAAGAAATAAATGGGGTCTGGAAACGCTGGAGAGGACACTTGCGGTCGTGTCGAAGCTGGCCGACGTCGATGAGCACATATCCAGGCACCTGAGGAATTGGACGCTGTCCAGAGTGTCGATTATTGACAGGAGTATCCTCAGACTTGCCATGTACGAGCTTATATACGAGAAATCGACGCCGATGAAGGTAATCATCAATGAGGCGGTCGAGATAGCGAAGAAATACGGCACAAAAGACTCGTTTACGTTCATAAATGCGGTGCTTGACGCCACCGCAAAAGAGATCGGCAGGTACGCGTGAGCGTCGAGATAAACCTGGACGCATCTTTTGAAGGATTGTCTGACGGGCTGGAAGACATACCGATTGTCATGGGCATCTTCGATGATTATATACCGCCGCATGGGTATGCGGGGATTGTGGACTGGGAGGTGTGCGGTGAGATCTCGCGTATGATAGCAGGAAGGAAGTTCAGCGGAAATGAGGGGGCACGATTGCTGCTCCGCCTCACGTCGTCGTGCTACCCGGGGAGGAAGGTGCTCGTGTACGGGCTCGGCAGCAGGAAAGGACTGACGTCCGGAAGGCTGTCGTCCGTAATGGAGGGGCTGTTCTCTACCCTTTCGGGGCTCTCTATCAGTAATTTTGTATATGTACTGCCGCCCATGTATGACGCCGGGTCGGACATACACGAAGTATTGGACGGTATTGCACTGAGCGTATTGAAGTTTACATCACGGGGGAAAACGGAGTATAGACTGTGGCTGATGTGGGACAATGTGTCCCGCAGCGATATTGTAAGCTCTTTCAAGGATGCGGTAAATGTTTTCCCTGAGGCATCTTTGTCCATAATAGAAAAGGAGGATTGAGCGATGAGAAGGTCTCGCATACTCGGAGTGGGCAGGTATTTGCCGGAAAAGGTCGTAACGAATTCAGATCTCGAGAAGGTCATGGATACGACGGACGAATGGATACGGCAGCGGACGGGCATAGAGCAGCGCCGCTTTGTCGCGGAAGGCGAAGGAGCGGCCCTTTTGGGCGTGAAGGCATCGGAGGAAGCCATCAAACGGGCAGGTCTGAAGAAGGAAGACATCGACCTTATCATATTTGCGACCCTGAGCCCGGACTATAACTTCCCGGGCTCCGGGGTACTTGTTCAGGACATGCTCGGCATTGATACCATAGGAGCGCTTGACATAAGGAACCAGTGTACGGGCTTTCTCTACGGGCTGTCCGTGGCGGATCAGTTTATCAGGACGGACACATACAGGTACGTGCTTGTCATCGGTGCGGAGGTCCACTCTACGGGCATCGAGTTTGCGACGAGGGGCAGGGATGTCTCTGTGCTGTTCGCCGCGTTGATG
>JAMCVD010000109.1:2062-37449 GCA_023381995.1 Deltaproteobacteria bacterium | reverse complement strand
GAGTGTTCGACACTGCGAAGGGAAACACATCCGGACTGCCTGCAATGCTTCCGTGGTACTCTGCGTGGACTGCTTCTCTCTCGCTATGGAAATACGGAAACGTTATGGGTCGTACCCCCTTTACCGAAAAGAGCTTTGTTTTACGAGCAGAGGAGAAAACTCTTTCTTCATGATCACAAATGGGAGAGGAACCGATCAATTTATCCTCCAAGCTTCAGTTGTACTATGCGTTTTGTTTCATGCTCAATCTGTTTTGTAAATACGTATACCTCTTTTGAGGTTTGTTATTCCTGATCGCTATAGCGATTGCCTTCTTTGTCCCCACCAACACCACAAGCTTCTTGCCCCGTGTGATCCCGGTATAAAGAAGGTTCCTCTGCAGGAGCATATAGTGCTGTATCAGAACCGGCATAACTACCACAGGATACTCGCTCCCCTGAGCCTTGTGTACAGAGATAGCATAGGCAAGCACTATTTCGTCGAGCTCGGAATATTCGTAGCTAACGAGCCTGCCGTCATAATCAACCACTACCTTCTGCTCTTCCCTGTCGATCTTTTTAACCAAGCCGATATCTCCGTTGAATACATCCTTGTCGTAGTCGTTCCTGATCTGCATGACCTTGTCCCTTACCTTAAGGACCTTACCGCCCCTTACGATTTCATCTTTGGATGAATTGAGATGCTTCTGCAGTTCTGCATTAAGGTTCGTAGTCCCTACAATGCCTTTGTGCATTGGTGTTATGACCTGGATATCTTCGACAGGCCTGTACCCGAACTTACCGGGTATCTTCTCCCTGCAAAGTTCTATGATCTTTTCCAGTACCTTCTCAGGCTCTTCTATTTTAAACAAATAGAAATCCTGCGGCTGGTCCTCGCTATGCTCGAAGGTCAGCATCTGGCCGTGGTTGACCTTGTGAGCATTGACGACTATGAGGCTCTCTTTTGCTTGCCTGAATATCTCCGTGAGCCTCACAGTGGGGATACATCCGGAATCAATGATGTCCTTGAGCACATTACCCGCACCTACGGATGGAAGTTGATCAACATCGCCGACGAGTATCAGTGTGGCGTTCTTAGGAACCGCTTTGAGAAAATGATGCATCAGAACGGTGTCGACCATGGATGCTTCGTCTATCACGACCAGGTCTGCCTCCAACGGGTTCTGGTCATCTCTTTTGAACTTACTGTCCTTCGGGCTGAACTCCAGTAAACGGTGGATCGTCTTTGCCTCGCTTCCCGTAGCCTCGGACATTCTCTTTGCAGCCCTTCCGGTAGGCGCTGCAAGAACCACCTCTTGACCGAGTCTATTGTATATCCTGATGATTGAGTTGATGAGGGTGGTCTTGCCTGTACCGGGGCCGCCTGTAACTACCATGACCTTGTTCTTAATCGCTTCTTTGACAGCCTGTTCCTGGCCTTCAGCAAGCCGAATCTTGAGCTGTCCCTGTATCCACTCAATCGCTTTGTCTATGTTAAAAGGCTTGAGTTTCTTTGGAAACTGCATCAGTGCTGTAAGCCTTCTTGCTATGCTCACCTCCGATACGTGGAACTTGGCAAGGTAGACAGCCCTGTCTGATTCTCCGTTCAAATCCTCTATCACGATCTTCTTGTCTGTAGCTATTTTCCCCAGTGCGCTGATTATTGGTTCCTTCCCGGTGTCGAGTATCTTGACGCATTCGTCAACCAGAGACTCATAGGGATAATATACGTGGCCATTATCAGACAGCTGGTACAGCACATAGAGGATTCCAGCCTCAGCCCTCATCTGCGAATCTTTTGCTATACCCATCTTTTCCGAAATCTTGTCTGCGGTAAGAAACCCTATGCCGAAGACGTCGCTGGCAAGCCTGTACGGATTCTCTTTGATCACCTTGATCGCATCCTTCCCGTACTGCTTGTAGATTTTTACCCCGTATGCGGGGCTTACCCCATATCCCTGGAGGAACACCATTACCTCGCGTATCCCTTTTTGATCTTCCCAGGCCTTGCCGATCATCTCAATCCTCTTGTCGCCAATGCCTGCAACTTCCGTTAGACGCCTGATATCGGTTTCAATGATGTTCAAGGTATCGATACCAAATTTTGAAACAATCCTCTTCGCCGTAGCTGGACCAATCCCCTTAACCAGTCCTGAGCCAAGATACCGCTCTATCCCTGTCACGGTTGCAGGGACAACAGATTCGCAGAACATGACCTTGAACTGCTCGCCGAACTTTGGATGATACTCCCAATAGCCTTTGAGTTTCAGAACCTCCCCGGCTGATACAGAGAAAAGGGTGCCTGCTGCGGTAACAAGGTCATGCCTTCCGCTGACCTTCAGTTTCGCTATAGTATAGTTGTTCTCCGCATTGTAGTAAGTAACCCTTTCAACAGTTCCCTTGATCTCTATAAACATATCCATATTATTTCTGTATTTTATATCATACAAGACAGGCTCGATACCAATAGCTCTATGCACTTGGCATTATACACACGGTGGCATACTTGTTTTACCAACTTCGCTGATCAATCAATTGACTGATAGCGGATAACACCCTCTAGGCACTCGCGGGAATAAACGTCCAGACTTCCGCTCTAAAAGCCAATGCCCAACTGAGTCGTTCCTACCTATGGCTTTTTTGCACCATTGGCTCTATCTGCATTTCTTCCACCCGATGATTGTGCTTCCAGAGCTTTGTAGCGGAGCTCATCTTCTTCCAGCTTCTTCTTCATATCCGCCTCCAATTCCTCCCTCGTTTTCCTGACTGCTATATTGCCGTTCTGGTCTATATAGATAAGTCTGAAGGGAGGCAGCCTTCCCTGGTCTGCATTTTCTGAGGAGGAATTGCCGTTGACCACCGTTCCAAGTCCGGCCATTCTCGCCTTGTGCATGTTGCTGGCTATATCTGCCCATAGTTTGACCTGCTTGAGCAATCCATCCGGTTGGTTAGCCGGAGTATCGTCTCCGATCTTCGCTGCTATGCGCATATATTGCTTATAGGCTATATTGCCCATATCCCGTAGCTGCTCGTCTTCTGTCGAAGAAGGGACTATCTGGAGCGCAAGCTGGAGGTCCCGCATCTTACCTTCCAGGGCATACTGCAGGGCTTTCTTTTCGTACGGGGCTACTTCCTTCTTGTAGTCGTTCCAGTCCAGGTGAGTCCAGCCGGTGATATCGAAAAAATAATGCTTATATACTTCCAGCTCTTTAGGGGTAAGAAGGTCAGGTGCCTGGTCAATCTTCTCTCCAAGCATTATACCGGCGTTGACAATACAGCGCAGCTGCATGCTGCTCACCACACGCAGGGCGGCCAATAATTCCTGCGCAGGTACATAGCCTTCCTGCTGATAGTACATCATCAGATCATTTATGGCGGCCTTGGCCGGAGGGGATACTTCTTTGCACGCTGATAGTAGTTCATGAGGGTAGAATCGGATAGTTCAGGCAGTTCATAAGCTTTTAGTACTTCATTTACTCTGTCCTTATTATGGTTCCTCTCCCCTTTGTGATCATGAAGAAAGAGTTTTCTCCTCTGCTCGTAAAACAAAGCTCTTTTCGGTAAAGGGGGTCACGACCCATAACGTCTCCGTATTTCCATAGCGAGAGAGAAGCAGTCCACGCAGAGTACCACGGAAGCATTGCAGGCAGTCCGGATGTGTTTCCCTTCGCAGTGTCGAACACTCTTTCTTTTTGTTCTATCAGTCCCATGATCATTTTTGGGATAAGAGCCCTTATTATTACCGTGAGCAAGAACGAGAGACACTATAAGACGGTTATGCGGATACTTGTACATGCTGGATATACTCCTCAGCAGGGTTTGGTACATGCATTGTCTTACAAGGCCTTTGCCAATAGGGACTCTTGCACCTTGAGCATTTGATTGGAGGCAATTTACTCCTCCGCGGCCAGATGTATCCGCATCTCAAACACCTCCAGGCAGGCATAGTAGTCCTTATGGTGGGCAGTGGCATTTCGTTCCTCCTCTACATTATGGTACCCCGTTGCGGATACCAAAGTAAAATAAAGTACAGATAGTATACTAGGGTTGCTGCTCGTCTTCAGCTTGAAAGAGACATAGCCGGTCAGAAAGTACTCGATGCAGAAATCGGGCAGTAGAATATGAATCAACTCTTGTTTTATGCGGTGCTTTAAATTGCGGGCAATAATCAGTGGATTCCCGATAAGCTTCTCAGTGCCGGTAACGTCCATATAAGCCTCATCGATGGAGTAGGGTTCTACAAGCGGGGTGAAATCGCACAGTATCTTCACAAACAACTGCGAATACCTTTTGTATTCATCAATATGCGCCCTTACAAATATGATATCCGTATACCTTTTCTTAGCCTCTCCGATTGTCATGCCCGTCTTAACACCGTACTTCCTTGCCCCATACGAGGGTGAAAGCACGACGGTCCTCTTGCCGGTGCCGATAACAGCAATGGGCTTGTCTCTAAGAGATGGATTCAGTATTCTCTCGACAGATGCGAAGTACGCATCCATATCAATATGCAGTATAGAACGTTTCATAACGACCATTTTATGGCAGAAATATTAATAAAAGGAATAAGTAAGTATGTAAGCCTGCTTTATCTATATATGAGATTATCTTCAGGGCTTGGGGATCACCATGTCTGACATAGATCCGGTCATAGCAACAGCAAGTAGATAATTAATGCGACAAGTCCTATTCCTATTATTTTTTAATATCAGCGGTACACGCACATCGGGGTTTTGCTCCCGTGCTTTAAGGATTTTTCTCGTGGCATTGTAGGTATTGCCCAGCAATACGGTTTTCCAGAATGACATAGTATGTTACCTCCTTACTTATAATACAAAATGCCCCAAGGATATTCCAGTTTCGGTCCATTATAACTACCACCAGAATTGCCTGCCAGTGGTATAGTATCTTATATAATCTCTCCGACCAACAGCTCCACAATAAATTGGCCAGACAATTCCTAAAATGAAGGTTCCATAGCCAACTGTGATTATTGAAAAGATCACACTAATTACGAGTATAGTAATGAATTTCTTCCACATCCCCTTTATGAGATACCATAATCCACCTAAAAAGAATGCTGGCCAGTGGAAGCCCAATGGATTCCAGTCTGCTGGATATTCTGGCGGGATTTTAGGCTGTGTATGCTTGATGAGAACTTCGTATGGTGGAGCAGGTGTATCATCTTGTGGCTGAGCGGGGGCATTATATTTCTGCTCGGGTATAGGATTCTCTTGAGTTATTGGTACCAACATGCTCCCACAGTACCTGCATTTTATTGCATCATCCTGAATCTCTTCTGCACAAAAGGGACATTTTTTCATTCATCCCTCCCTCTTTATCGTATTCGTTACCACTTGTACTTCGTATTTGCAAAGAAAACAGAAATGTCCTTCCATCCCCATATTTCCCTCAAAAAATTGGCATAAGAAACATGAGAGGACTCTCATAGAAGCCTCTCAAAAATCTACATCGGAAGGCAGGTGAATCAAAATGCAGGACGAGAAGAGAACCAGCAGCTCAAATGGTACTGGCAGCACGCTCATGAAAGACATCGGGAAGTCTGTCGCAAGCTCGGCACTGGCAGGGCTTATCCTGGCGGTCGTGAGCAAAGGCGCAGTGTGGGTATTCCCAAAGCTCAAGCTCTAAAGGAGGGTTCGGTGAAGCAAGTACACCCCTGCCGAATGGAGTGAAATCACCTGTCGAATGACAGTGAAATATGCACATTCTTTTTATTTCTCTATCCTCTCCGTTTCTTCCTGAATTTCCTGGATTACCTTGGTGTTGTATATCTTTTTCTTGCCGTCTTCTTTTATTGAGAAGATGTAAAAGACTTTGCCACCGAATTTAGCAGTGAATTTTCTATGAGTATCTTCCTGAATACCGCGCTCTTTATATATTTCGGGGATTTGTGCTGTGTTGCTCACGGGCTTGATCTGCAAGCCGATGTATTTCTCCTTAACCTTAATAAAGAAATCCACGTTGTAGAGGCGGTCCCATTCATTTGGAGCAGGTTCAATCTTTCTTTTTAGTGCTTGCTCTAACTGGCCATAAACGGTCTTAATTTCCGTCATATAGCCGTCAAATGTTCTATCAATAACAAGGTTGAAGACGTACTGGATACATTCTTCCTCGGTTATATCTTCGACTTCCGATGCTATGACTTCGGTTATTTTAACGTATAGTTTTTTACCCAGCTCTACAATGTGTTCTTCTGGTCTGACATTTTTAAAATAATATGCCCGCCAGTCATCGATAGTTTTTGGTTCACATTTCCTGATTTCTTCAGAAACAGCTCCAACATTTCTTTTAAAATTAAACTGGAATCTGTTCATCGCACTATTTAATATCCACTCTTTAGCCATTGGCAATTCTGATACTCTTTATCTGACTGATGAATTTGTTCTTCATATCAAAGTTTTTGCTTACATCAACCGATGCCATACCGGATTTTATAAGGTAAAGATTGATGAATATTTTATTTTTAAGGTAAACATAAGCCTGTACAGTATTGCTGGATTCCACATTGTAGTGTGTATCGTATTTTAGAAATACCTCTTTTCTGAGCACAAAGTTATTCAAGTATCTCAATACGTCATTCAATTTATCCTTGCTGATAAGTATTCCGAGAAGTTTTACTTTTAGCCCGGTGTCCATAACAAGGGTATCTGCATCTTCCACTGAAACAACTTTATACGTCTTTTCTTTGTTAAACTTTAAAAGTCCCGGATCGATTTTATGATTTGTGTCTTTAATGTTTGGGACATAAGAAACAGTGGACTCTTTGGCAGGGGTTGTGTCTCTATGGATTATTTCAAAGTCATGGGTTTTGAGCAGCCTGTCCTCTGCAATGCCAAGCTTATCTTTTATAATATCCAGAAAGCTTTCATTAATTTCGTATCCTACCGTGTTACGCTCCAGCTCAAGTGCTACTTTTGCGGTCGTACCGCTGCCCAGGAATGGGTCAAGGACTGTATCACCGTAAAAAGAAAACATCTTGATTAGCCTTTTTGGAAGTTCTTCAGGGAACATAGCCTGATGATCAATCTGCCTCGCCCCTCCGAAATACCAATGTCCGGAGAAATAGGTTTTCCACTCATCCTTCGTTATCTCCGATCTTTGCTTAATATCGATAGATGGCTTCGGGCTTGTGCCGGGCTTCTTGAAAATCAGAATATGCTCGTAATCTATTTCTACCATGCCATTAGGTGGATACGGGAAAGATCCCATAATGGTAGCACCGCCGGTTGTGTTCATAGTGGTCTTCTTTTGCCATATGATAGAGCCCATGAAATTAAAGCCGATGTTCTCACATTGAGATATACATTCCGAGTGCAGAGGGATAATCTTATATTCACCGTAAATGATTGCCCGTGCAAACTGGTCACCGATATTTATACAGAGCCTTCTCCCCGGCTTTATAACCCGGTAGCATTCACTCCATACCCTGTATAAATCCTTCAGATATTCATGCAGGCTCTGATCATACCCAATCTGCTTTTCGCTTTTATAATCCTTGAGTTGCCAGTAAGGCGGAGAGGTAATGATCAAATCGATAGATCGATCGTTTAACTCAACCATTGACCGGCTGTCTCCGATTATAACCTTTGAATGCAAGTTAAAAACTCCTTTGTCTCAATTGATACTATTAAACCTGAAACCTGCGTGAAAACGTACCAGTAAAGCTTCAATTGGTCAATTTTCTTCAAGGCGTACTCAAAGACATCTTTATAGATAAAGCTGGCTGGTAGCTTTAAAGTAGGTCTATTACTCGTTCTTGTAAGTTCTCACGGAATCAAAAGGAAGCGTGTCCTCAAAGTCCTGAGTGTTAAGTTCTGAAACTGACTCGGCAGGCATAATCGCTTGAACCAGTTTATCAGATTGTAAGAAAACAAAAGGATATGGAAGTAAGCTTCATTGGCTGCAAAATACTTTGTCGGTATCTTTCCGAGAGGATAATCATCTTTGAGTTCTTTGATGATAAGCTCGATACCAGCCCTCTTGTTGTAAAACTTCCATGTGTTTAAAGGATTGAGATTCATGTTTGTTACAATAACTTGATAACTCTATCTTCCTATGGTGAAAAGGGTAAGCTGTGTAGAAGGTTCTTCCTCGATAGGACGCCTTATTACTATAAAGCGATAGTGTTTGTCCCAGTTCACTGGCTGATAGGAAAACGACAGAACCCGGGACAGGGCTACACAGCAGGTTGGCAGCAGCAACTTGACAGCAAATCAGTGAACAGTATAACCTATCAATATATCAAAGATGTGCCTGTAGCCCAGTGGATAGAGCGACGGACTCCGGCTCCGTAGGTCGGGGGTTCAAATCCCCCCAGGCACTTTTTTCTATTCCCGATAGTCCGGCGGGCCCGGCTTTCCAGTCGGCGACGTGGCCGCAGGCTGTGCGTAAGCGGGAGGTCGGCTTGAATCTTTCATCTTGACTTGTTAGAGGTACCGTATGACGGACAACCAGAAAAATTCCATTGTAAAAAAGTATGGTCAGCCGCAGGAGATCCGGGCATTCATAGATTATTCAAAAAAAGGCCTTGAAGCGTACGAGAAGACAGTGTTTGCCCGTATGATTAAGGACGATGATGTCGTTCTCGATCTCGGCTGCGGTGCCGGACGGGAGGCACATGCAGTCGCCGCCCTGTGTTCGAAGGTTTACGCCCTCGATCTGGTTCACGGTATGTTGAGATCGGCAAAAGGATTTGTAACCGAAAACAACGTGTACTTCATTCGCGCAGACGCAACATATCTTCCCGTCCGCGACAACTCGGTGGACGTGGTCCTGATGGCTAAGCAGTTCATGAACCACATCACTGTTTCACAGCGGCGTATGATAACCATGAACGAGGTGTACAGGGTGTTGAAGCCCGGAGGCAGGGTTTATTTGACCGTCCATAACGATTTGTTCAACATCGGCACAGCCCACCTGTTGAACGGCGTATATAAAATCATGCACGCCAATCCGGATCCGCGGAAACTCACCCGGCCGCACGGCTCCGGTGACCGAGGTGCGGACCTGGGAAGCCTGCTCGTCGGATTCTTTTTATTGAGACCGAAGAGCATTATCGTGAATGCGTACCGGAGGATAGCATCGAAGGTAATAAAGGAATACACAGGCAAAGAGGCCGGGGATTGGGAGATATCCCGGGTAAGTGATGCATTCAGTCCGTTCAAATCCCCCTACCATAATTTTACCGTAAAAGAGATTTCTTCATTGGCTTTCAATGCAGGGTTTCGCATTGACGAGATGAGAGACATCTGGGAGCTGTCCGGTAAACGCACGCTTCCCGAATTTCTGAGAAAAGGCGCTTTTACAATGGCCCTCGTCCTGCAAAAAGATTGACATGGACCCCGGAGTGCCGAGACGAGCGGAGTAAAGGTAAAACGGGTTTATGAAGAGTAACTTGATAACATTATTCTTCCTCTCGGGTATCGCTTTATTGGGGTGTGGTACCCATCGGAGTGGTATGGCCGCAAGGACCCAGGGTGTCTACTCGGAATTTGGCAGTTTTACGGTATCATCATTCCAGCTTTTACAACAAACGAATACCTCTCTGTTGCTGGCTGTATACCCATCGGGCAGTACTTACTCGGGACAGATCGGGTCTTCTGAATTGCTCAATGTCATTCATCAAACAGCACAAAACGGTGTCGGCTTAAGGCTCTGGCCCATGCTTGCACAAGCTGACGGCGTATGGCCAAATGAAGATAACGTGGACCTTTTTTCACAAGAGGTTGATAGTCTTTTGACATGGTTAAACGCCAATAAGGTGAAACCGGGGTGGTTGATATTTGATCTTGAGCCTCCTTATTCTTTGACCGTGAGTATGACAACCATTGCTCAGACCGGCAATACATTTTCCGCTTTAAGCCTGCTTATCTCATATATGAGCCCATCCACATACAGGTATGCCTTAAAGCGATTTACAGAGATTGTTGAATCCGTTCACAAGAATGGCTGGAAGGTTGAATGCGTCACCTATCCGCTTGTCCTTGACGACCGGTATGATTCAAACAGCGGCATGCAGGTGCTTTTTCATATTCCTGTTTTTGGGGTACCGTGGGATCAAGTCTCCTTTATGGTTTATCAAAGTTCTTTTAAAGAGCTACTCGGTAAATGGTTCGGTCCTTCCCTTGTAGCAAGTTATGCCAAAGATGCTTATGCCCTATATGGTGATAACGCTGCCATAGCACTTGGAGTTGTCGGCAATGATCCCCTCAGTGGTATACAAGGATATACATCTCCAACACAACTTTTTGATGACGAATCTGCAGCACTTGGCCAGGGTATAACACATATAGAAATATACTCGCTTGATGAAATACTCTCCCAAAACGATCCTTATGCCTGGTTGAACACTTCAAACATTAAACCCGGAAGTTTTTCTGTAACAACAGATGTACAATCGACGAGACAGCTCATCCAGACATTTGCAAAAAGCTTGGATACAAATCTCTGAAATAATACTTTTGTACGGCCTGCCCAATATCAGCAGGTTGATAAAGGTAAACCCTCATAACTTCATTTATGTGATACAATAAAATTTTGATAAGCATTATAAGCAGGTTTAGTGCTTACATCGGCATCAGACACATTTTCACAACCATCATAACCGGCACTCGGGCTGTCAATAGCAAGAAGCCCCAGATCTATATTACCGGATGTGGCACAGGGATTATCAACCATGTAAGTCCATGATACAGCCCTAACCTGCGGTATTCCAATAAGCGTATTCAGGGCATCCGTTATGTAGTTTGCCTGTATTTGCTCGCAAGCCTGTGTATTGCCGGTTTGACCGCATTGATATCCTGGTACATTTTGGTCCTGACCAAGCGAAGAATATGCAAACTCATCAACCCATATCGGGATAGTGGGATTGTAGGGTGAAAACATTTGTAAGAGCCCCTGTACCTGGTTAATAGCCCGCTGCCATATACCTGTTTGCGGCGAATTGATAACGCCCATGTGCAGATTTGCTATATCAATGTACTGCCACACCGGATATGTGGAATCCGTTAAATATTCATTTTGATAATCATAAACACTCATTGCATTTGGGCACCCCGGCGGCGGTGTATGACTAACGCCCACTGACCACATGCCTCCCGTCATTACCGGGATAGCAGGTGCTACAGATTCAACAGCCTTTTTTGCCTCATAAACGAGATGGGCATACGCTGTCGGCGGTAAACCTCCATTTGTCGTGCAATCAACGTTGCTCGGCTCATTCAGTACCTTATAAGCAATAACAATACCGGGATAATGCTGCTGTGCGTAATTGGCTACATATTGTACATAGGTATAAAAGTCCTGATAATTGGCAGGTGGATAATCGTAAGGGTCAGTTGCAGTTGGATTCGAGCTTGCCCATGACGGCGGTCCGCTTAATTCAACAAGTATTTGTAGGTGATATGTTTGAAAAGTGCTGAATAATGCTGATAAAAAACTATTATTCCAGTTGCCCTGTGACGGTTCAACCGTCGGCCAATCTATACCAAACCTTACAAAATCCACTCCGAGCTGCTCGGTTTCGGTGAATGTGTCGGTTATCCCTTGCGATGACAATTCCGGATACATCTCGAAACGATTCATGTCTACGCCGAAAAGCATGGTTGTGGTACTTAATGTTGTCGTTGCACTAACCGAGTTTGAGTAGCTGCTCTCTCCTGCGTTATTAAAAGCTGTTACTACAAAATAATATGTCATGCCATATGCTAATCCTGTAACTGTAAAAGCTGTTGTTGTAGTAAAATCTATCTTTGTATAAGACCCGTTGGATGTAGTTGAATCATAAATGTTATAAGCCGTTGCTTGAGCAGAAGCACCCCATGTGAGTAAAACGGTATTATTATTAACGACAGCAGTAAGGTTACTGGGCGCTAAAGGCTTGGTTGAAACATTCGCACTACTGCCATTTTTGCCACAACTGACAAACATGATCATTATTACCATCAATATCAGCCCTTGTTTCATATAGTATCTCCTTCTGTCTTAAGTTATAATATAATAGTAAACCTCTAACAATATAAAAAGTTCCGAATTGTCTTCCCTTATTTATTGTACTGTAAAAAATAGCTTATTAACAACTGCCCTATACCTTGTGCATTAGGATCAAAATTTGGGAAAGGCAAATCAGGACATGTATATGGTTCATCAAACGCAGTCGGTTCTGTAAAATCCCAGCCTCTTATAATAAGTATGCCTGGATAAAGCCCATATCCTATTACCCCTATATTTTTTGTATGTAAATAGTCTAAAAATTCAGGTACAAGCGTAGTGGCAGACGTAACACATTCACCCCGGGACGACTGGTATTCGCCCCATTCAGCAGCTTCTGTCAGACGACAGTGAAAACTGATCAGAAAAGCGACATTGAAAACAGAGCAACTCTTCTGAAATTACCTTCTATAGGGGAGGTAGTTCAATGGTCAGAAGAGAGAAGGCTATGGATATAGTAGTAAAGAAGAGATTAGGGGTCAGTAAGAGTGCAATAGCCCGGCAAGGGGGGAATGAGCAGAAATACAATTTCCAAGTAGTTGGCAAACGGAGGGGAGGTAAGGCCGTACGACACCAGCAAGCGGGAGTCTGGCCTCGTAGGGTATCGGGAGACCATCAGGGAAGGTTGCAACGGAGTCAAATCTTTCATTTTGACAAATCAGGAAAGAAAGTAACTCCCTTACATCTCTCTTATGTAGGAGGAATAACGCTGAAGTATGAACACGACTGTAAAAAAGGGGATTTTGGGGAAAAGAGAGATATGCCAGACGAAGTCCCGCTGTTTAGTGGCGGGGCGTAGTATGGCGGAGAGGGTGGGATTCGAACCCACGTACCGCTTTGGGCGGTAACACGCTCTCCAGGCGTGCTCCTTAAACCACTCGGACACCTCTCCTCTGTTCTTATGTCTGTCCCTTCCTGGCCCTCCCGGATATCAGCAGGTCTATCGCAAGCAGGACTGCGCCGACCGTGATTGCGCTGTCTGCGACGTTGAATGCCGGCCAGTGCGCGCCTTTTACGTATGCATCTATAAAGTCCACGACGTATCCGAGCCTGACCCTGTCTATGATGTTGCCGGCTGCCCCTCCCATGATCAGGGACAGAGAGATCATGGTAAGACGCGCTACGTCCTTCGAGAGCAGAAAAACCGAAAGCAGCACGATGAAGACCACCCCGTTCAGCGCGGTCAACAGCACCGTCCTGAAGGTGTACTGGCCCGCGTTCAGCATGCCGAACGCCATGCCCCTGTTATAGACGGTTACCAGGTCGACCAGGCCCGGTATGACAACGACCCTGTGCGTAAGGAGGTGGACAACGAGGTGTTTTGTGATCTGATCGAGCGCAACCACGGACACCCCGATGGCCAGCAGGTAGAGCAGCCTCTCTTTCAAGGGGATCACCGGCGTATCGCCTCCACGCACCTGTCGCACAGCGCAGGATGGGACGGGTGGCTGCCCACCGAGGACGAGTAGTTCCAGCACCGCTCGCACTTTCTGCCCCCGGCCTTTTGTATCTCCACGCGCAGCGGCTCCCCGCCGTCCTTCAGCTCTACCTGGGAGACGATAAACAATTCAGGCAGAGAGGGCTCGTACTTCTGAAGCAGCCCGTGGTCTTCCCGGCCCGCCGTGACTACGACGAGCGCCTCGAGGGAAGAGCCTATCTTCTTGTTCGCACGCTGGACCTCCAGTGCCCTGTTGACCTCTTCCCTTATCAGCCTCAGCCTCTCGTGGTCCCGGTATATCACAGCGTCGGTTTCCGGGAGTGGGCGTCGTGCCGTGCCGTTCGACAGGAACACGCTCTCTTCCTTCGTGCCCGGCAAGTGCGACCAGGCCTCCTCCGCCGTAAACGAGAGGACCGGGGCGAGCATCTCTATGAGGCGGGCGAGGATGTCGTAGAGGACGGTCTGTGCGGCCCGCCTGCCCGGGCTGTCGGAGCGTGACACATACAGCCTGTCCTTCAGTATATCAAGATAAAACGAACTGAGGTCCGCAACGCAGAAATCGAGCACCGCATGGTAGACGATATGGAAGTTGTAGTCCTGGTACGCCTTTTCTATTTTCTGCACGAGCTCGGCTGTCCTGAAAAGCATGTATTTCTCGAGCGGCCCCATGCTCCCGTAGGCTATCCAGTCCTTCCCCGGGTCGAAGTCGTAGAGGTTGCCGAGTATGAACTTCATCGTGTTGCGGATCTTGCGGTACGCCTCCTTCAGGCGCTCGAGGATATCCCTCGAAACGCTGACGTCCCCGCGAAAGTCCTCAGCAGACACCCAGAGCCTGAGCACGTCCGCGCCATATTTGTCTATGACCTCCTGCGGTGCCACGACGTTGCCGAGCTGCTTGCTCATCTTCCTGCCCTTCTCATCTACGACGAACCCGTGCGTCAGGACCGCGCGATAGGGGACGCCGTGTCCGGCCGACAAGGACGCAAGCAGGGTCGACTGGAACCATCCCCTGTGCTGGTCGCTGCCTTCGAGGTAGAGGTCCGCGGGCCAGACAAGGCCGTCCGTGTGCTTCAGTACCACGGCGTGGCTGACTCCGGAGTCGAACCACACGTCGAGGATGTTCTCTTCCTTTTCGAACGCCGTTCCCCTGCACTTCGGACACGCGTAGCCCGGAGGCACGAAGTAATCGGCCGGCTTCTCGAACCAGACGTCCGCGCCCTTTTCCCGAAACGACCCGGACACGCGCAGGGCCACGTCCGGGTCTGCGATGCTCTCGCCGCACTGTTTGCAGACAAACACGGGTATGGGCACGCCCCATACACGCTGACGCGATATGCACCAGTCGGGCCTCGTCTCGAGCATGGCGTTTATCCTGTCCCTGCCCCATGCGGGTATCCACTTGACACCGTCGATCGCCTTGAGGGCGTTGGTCCGTAAATCGTGCTTCTCGACAGAGATGAACCACTGCTCCGTTGCCCTGGTTATAACGGGCCTCTTGCACCGCCAGCAGTGCGGGTATGCATGGGAATAGTCCTGCTGCTTCAAAAGCGCACCGTTCTCTTTGAGCTTCTCTACTATCTCCCTGTCCGCATCGAACACGAACCTGCCGTTGAAAAAACCCACGTCCTGCGTGAACCTGCCGTACCTGTCGACAGGCGCATAGACTTCCAGTCCGTACCTTTCCCCGGTCTGGTAGTCCTCGGCGCCGTGACCCGGCGCGGTGTGGACGCAGCCGGTGCCTATGTCCGTGGTGACATAGTCCCCGAGGGTAACGACGGAGTCCCTATCGTAGAAGGGGTGTGCCGCGACTATGCCCTCGAGGGTGCCCCCTTTAAAGGTTGCAAGCGCCTCGCCGTGCTGCCAGCCCTCGATAAGCTCCTTCAGGCTGCCGAGCAGCGCCTCGCATACGATATAGACATCCCCTCCGACCCTAAACCCTACATAGTCAAGGTCCGGGTGCACGGTAATAGCAAGGTTTGCCGGCAGCGTCCATGGGGTCGTCGTCCATATTACAAAATAAGCATTTTTACCTTTTAATGATGCCGGCAACTTTTTTTTGTCGTCCTTTACCCTGAACCGTACATACACGGACGGCGAGACGTGGTCCTCGTATTCTACCTCCGCCTCCGCGAGGGCGGTGACGCAGTGTGCGCACCAGTAAACGGGCTTCTTGCCTTTGTACACATAGCCGTTGCGCATGATCTTCGAGAGCTCTTCGACGATGGCCGCCTCGTAGCCGTAGTTCATGGTAAGGTATGGCTGCTCCCATCTGCCGAGCACCCCGAGCCGCATGAACTCCTGGCGCTGTATGTCCACGAACTGCTGCGCGAACTGGCGGCATGCCTTCCGTATCTCGATCTTTGACATACCCTGTTTTCCGGGCCCGAGCGACCTGTCGACGTTGTGCTCTATGGGAAGGCCGTGGCAGTCCCACCCGGGCACGTACTCGGCCCTGTAGCCGTGCATCGCTTTGACCTTGATCAGCATATCCTTGAGGATCTTGTTGAGGGCATGACCGATATGGATGTGTCCGTTTGCGTACGGGGGGCCGTCGTGGAGCATGAATGTCTCTCCCGCGCCGTTCTTCGCCACGATCTTTTCGTAGATGCGCCTGTCCTGCCAGAATCTGAGCATATCTGGCTCGCGCCTGGGCAGGTCCGCCTTCATGGGGAAGTCCGTGCGCGGCAGGTTCAATGTGTCTTTATAGTCCATGATAGCAACAATGTTTAGATGATAAGCGAGCGGTATGTCAAGCAGACACGGCGGAAAGGCGAATAAAGCTTTCCCCCCCTTGCCGCGTTCGCTCCATGATCACTTTTTTGATACGAGCCTATTTTAGGATCATGTTGTCCATGGAGAAGACGATCCGCTGGTCCCATGGGATGTCGCCAGAACGGGCGTCGATGTAGAACACCGGCGTCACGTCCGTGCCCGAGATCGGGACGCCCACGGTGGACCACGAGTACGGCGGCAGGGAGGACGGCAGGGGACTATCGTACACGATCGCACCGCCGCTCAGCAGCCTCAGGTGTACGAAGTCCGTTGCACTCCTGTACGCGCCGGACGGCGTGTAGACGACTTCCGGGTAGACGTCGAAAGAGAGCGTACTGGCACCGTTCAAGGGCAGGGGCCGGTTCATGCCAAGCGCGACCGTCGCGTCCTGCGGCAAACCTGACTGCAGTGCAAGGCTGTTCAGCGTAAAGACGATCATGAGCGACTGTGTGCCGGTGTTCCGTATGGCCGTGACAGGCATGGCAGCGCCGCTGCCCAGCGTATTGTCCGGCGCGGGGAATGTGTCCGGTATGTCGTTCGTAAAGCACCCCGGGTCTTCGATGTCCATACAGGACTGTGCGTCGTTCATGGATGAGGTTATCGTAAAGTCCGACAGCGTGCTGACGTCGCTCCGAACGTTCCCCTGTCCCACGGCCTGGACACCGAACCACCACGTGCCCTGCGGTAGGGGGGATGGGAGCGTACAGTGAGTCGTGACGACATCGTCGATCTCCATGGTGAACCTGTCCGGCATGGTCCTGAACGGGGAAACGATGACGCGGTAGCCGGACGCCCCCCGCACAGGGCCCCAGCTCAGATCCACGGCATTGTCCGAGAGCGTCGACTCGGTAATGAAGCCGGGCGGTGCCAGCACCTGGGGCGTTTCCCGATCGAGCCCGTACATCAGCGACTTTACGGTGTTCGCCATGCCGTCGAACACCGTGGTGTAGGCCTCATCCTTTATGTCGACCAGCCCGTAGTTGCTGTTTTCGCCGTCGAACCTGCCCGTCGCCGGCTCGTCCGTCCATTCGAACCAGTGGAAGCCCGCCATAAATGTGATGCCCCTGACCTGTATTCCGAGCAGCCTCTGCAGGTCGTCGTCGTAGAACTGAACTCTGTCGTTCTGGGTCCTCACGCTCCAGCCAGCGCCCCGTGTGTCCGGTAGGCCAGCATCGTCTCCCCTTGTGCCGAACTCCGATTGGATAAAGGGCTTACCATATGTATTGTCCGTCATGCTCAACGTAAAAAACCGGGTCCATCTCTTCACGGGGTCCCCGAGTATCTGGTTGGACGTAACGTTATCGAGCGCGTAGTAGTCGTTGACGCTGATCGCATCGCAGTACTGCGATGCCGCTACAATGACCTGGTCCGGCGCATCCGATGCGAACCGTGCACAGAGGTCCAGGTGGTTCGGATCAACAGATTTCAGCGCGCCGTCCGTGACCGAGAAGTACGTACTTGCTATATCGTAGAGGAAGGCCTGCTTGTCCGCCTGTATCTGCGGGTACTGGGCGCTGTTCGGCAGCTTCGTCGTATCGAGGACCTGCGTCCAGCTCGTAAAGGACGTCCCGTAGAGCTGGTCCAGTCTGTCGAGGCTGTAGCCCCGTTCCTTCTGCAGGAAGATGTTTACCCAGTACTGCTTGCCCGCGTACGTGGAGGGCAACCCGATGTAGTCGTCCGCAAGGGTGTAGCCTGGGTTATAGATGAGCTGCGCGCCGCCGAACCACGACAGCTCGTTGTCGATGAAATACCCGATGAGCCACGGGTCCGCAACCGTGCCCTGGCCGATGGCCTCCCGTGCATAGGCATAGGCGTCCTGCCTGAACCTCGGATCGAACACGTCCGGGAAGTCCGAGGAAAAGCCATGGCTTGCCGCGGGGCAGTCGTTGGGGCCGAACCCGCCTTCCACCGCGCCCACGAAGCCCATGGTGAACGTGTACGGTATGGAGTCGTGAAAAACGGTGAGTCCGTCCTCGGACCAGTTGCCGAGCGTGTTAAAGCCGATCTCCGCATACCTGTCCATGACGTCCTGTGTCCACTGCTGCAGTGCGTACTGCGGGAAGCTCGATGGGAAAAGCGACAGCAGGTTATGGTTGTACTCCGAAAAGCCGAACAACGGCACGTCGTCTGCCGAAAAGCTGACATGGTTTGCTCCCAGGGAAAGGAACGCATGGTTGTCGGGATCGACGAACACCCACCTTCTGTCTATGAGCTCCGTCCTGAAAAAGCCGGATGTGTTGTGCCCGGACACACTGCTCAGGCCGCCGTACCTGTCGAACCGGAGCGGCAATGACGGCCCGGCCGACTGGCTGCGGGAGCAGCCCGCGACCGAGACGACCGCTGCGCATGCGAGAAGCAATGCCTTCTTCCTCAGCTCCATGCTGGCCCCCTTTTCATTACAAGGGACATACGTACAACAGCACGGGACATTTTACAACAGGGCAGGCCGCGGCCGGAGCAGCGTGCAGCAGGAATACGGGCAGGGACGACATTACGTGACAACTGTATCATCCTTTTAAATTTGAAAGTTGTCAACAAGCTGTCAACACTTATGGCCGGAAGGCTTGCTTTCCGGACACATGACGGATCATGAATTTGAATATTCTTATCGGCGTTTTTGATTTCAAATATAAGGCTCTTATCCCAAAAGTGATTATGGGACTGATAGAACAAAAAGAAAGAGTGTTCGACACTGCGAAGGGAAGCACATCCGGACTGCCTGCAATGCTTCCGTGGTACTCTGCGTGGACTGCTTCTCTCTCGCTATGGAAATACAGAGACGTTATGGGTCGTAACCCCCTTTACCGAAAAGAGCTTTGTTTTACGAGCAGAGGAGAAAACTCTTTCTTCATGATCACAAAGGGGAGAGGAACCAAATATAAAGTCGTCAACAAGTCGTCTCCAGCCGCTGATGGGATAATTAGGAAGGAAAGGGGGCACCCATTTAACGTGCCCCTGTCAAGAGAAAAATTCATCCCTATCGTGAGAAACGGAGTTTCTTGCGGCTGTTCAGTACTGTGGGACCGCACGACGGCGAGATACGATCCCGTTGTCATTGCTACCAAAGAGCTTACGGCTTACCCGGGATCCGACCGTTGCAAAATACGACTCATCTGAATACGTATGGACAACGCCATTCCCCACGTCGATATGGACGCCGTACTTCGCGTCCGTCGAGCGGATACTCGATCTTGCGCTTACAGGCACGTCGGATACAGGGAGTCGGAGACGGACGTCCCTCTCCCTTGAAAGGCTTGCCACGGTCGCTTTGGAGGGCTATAAGCAAAGGCAATGAAAACGGGGCTCAAATTCTTGATGACCGCGGTAGGGGCGGCGCTCCTCCTGTCCGCCTGTGCGAAGACGTCCGTTGTTACGACGGTCCGGCCGGCGATAGACACGTCGTTCCCGGTCATGCCGAATTCCATCTTTGCCGGCCTCGCGTCAGCACAGCATGTGTCCCCGGGCAGCGTACGCGCGGACGCCGCCGGCTCCTATGTCTCCGAGGATGTGTCCGGCACCATCATGCTCGACGGGTCGTACGCGTTTACAACGGATGCCGTCGGCATAGGCGAGACCCAGAAGGTGCCGTTTTTTGCACCCCGGTACGACGATTCCTCATGGCTCACGGTCACCGTGCCGGACAACTATCAAGTCGACGTTCCGGGCCTCGAGAAGTACTACGGGGCGGTCTGGTACAGGGACCATTTCACCCTCACGGACGCACAGGCGAAGGCCCACAATGCCCTCGTACTCAAGGGGGTGGATTACTTTGCGAAGGTCTGGCTCAACGGTACGCTCCTCGGGGAACACGAAGGCTATTTCGACCCCATCATGTTCGACGTAACTGGCATAGCGAAAACAGGCGACAACGTTCTTGCCGTAAAGGTCATAAACCCGTCGGACCCCTCGTTCGGGATCGCGGAGTCGAATGCCGGCGACACACAGATGGCGGAGAAGGTCTGGATCAAAGGCATACTCGACTATCACGATACCAGGCCCGGGGACTCGCTGCTACCGGACGACGTGCAGTCCATGGGCACGGGCGGTATCTACAGGCCCGTCTCTATAAAGTCGTACAGGGACGTCAGGTGGGACTGGGTATTCATAACACCGGAGCTGAGTAGCGACTATTCGAAGGCCGATGTCTTCATAGACTACTTCCTCACAGACGCGGACAGCTTGCCTCTACCGGTCTCCGTGGCCACGTACGTCGACCTGCCCGGGACCGTATACAGGAACACGTTCACGATCGACGTGCAGCTCAAACCGGGCGAGAACCACTTTACCGCGAAATTCACGATCGACAAACCGGCATTATGGTGGCTCTACGATCACCCGGAGGCGGGCTCTCCGGCGCTCTACAGGGCGAGCTTCTCGGTCTCCTATAACGGCGTGCTCGAGGACGTCCGGGACGATACGTTCGGCGTACGGGCGTTCAAGCAGGTAACGGCGGATGACGGGAGCACGTACTTCGAGCTCAACGGGAGGCGGATCTTCCTCCGGGGCACGAACTACATACCCACCGAGTGGATGTCCCATATAACGGACGGCACATACCTGGCCGACTATACGCTCATGAAGGACGCGGGCATGGACGCATTCGTCATACACGACCATATCGAGCCCCAGGCGCTGCTCTCCACCGCGGACCAGCAGGGGATCGGCGTGTTCTATAACTTCAGCCTGATATGGGAATACAGCATCTGCGACTTCGAAAGGCCGGACGGCGACCCTGCGCTCACGAACAACCTCGAGGTGATCAAGAGGATGCTCCCCTCGGCCCTCTACCTCGAGTATAACCACCCCTCTCTGCTTTTCTGGACGCTGCACGACGAGCCGTTCTACAGCTTCTTCCCCGTCAGCAGCACGGAGGACGATTGCCCCGCCTCGCCCGTGCCCTTGGGCAGCGCGCCGTCCGGCACCTTCCTGGACAAGAGCTTCAACAGGGTGATCGATGATGCGCTCTACTCCATCGCGACGGCCATTGTAAAAAACATACCCGTCCACGAGAGCGGCAATAGAGGCGATGACTCTACGACATACTACGGCTGGTATACGGGCAACAGCTTCGATATAGACAGCAACCCCATCCCCTTTCCCATAGAGTTCGGGGCAGAGGCTATACCCTATGCCATCGGGCCGGTCATGGAACAGGAGCTCGGCGCGGAGTGGTGGCCCGCCGACGTGACGACCTCGACGATATACGCATGGCAGTACCACGACCTTCAGATACCTGTCCAGAGCCTCTATATAGGAAAGCCGTCCTCGTACCCGGACTTCGATTCATGGGCCGCGGCGAGCCAGCTCTATCAGGCCGCCGTGAGCAAGTACCTCATCGAGGACACGCGGATACACAAGTACGCCCCCACGTACTCGGAGTTCCAGTTCATGCTGAACGACTGGTGGCCCTCCATGGCATGGGGCATCGTGGACTGGAACAGGACGCCGCTCACAGCGTACGACTGGGTGTCCATGGTCGATCAGCCCGTCATGGTGGCCGTTCAGCACGGCTACAACGTATACCGGTGCGGCACGACGGTCACGCTCCCCGTCTTCGTCGTGAACGACCTCTTCGATCCTCTGCGGCTTGCGCTCTCCTACCGACTGGACAGGCAGACCGACAGCACGTACATCACGGGCGATGCGACCGGGCTCGACGACGGGATCATAAGCCCTCTGACGAAGGGGCAGCTCGAGAACAGCATGCCCGTGCTTACGACGGTCACCATCGGCAGCCAGGCGACCGTCGCTACCGTCGCGAGCGGAACGATGGACGTCACGGTCCCGGCAGACAGCTCCACGAACGTGACGACGACGACCGTTCCGCTCCCGCCGTGCACGGCGGACCTGCACTACACGCTCTCTATGGCCCTGAACGACGACAGCGGCAACGAGGTCGCGCACAACTGGTACCATTTCATAGCGCGCCCATCGCCGTGACCGGGCAGGCCATGGAAACGGTCTATCTGTCGCTGGGCTCAAACACGGGCAACAGAGAGGCACTTCTGCTCCGTGCGCTCGATCGGGTCTCCGCGTATCCGGGCACGGACGTCGTCAGGGTGTCATCCATCTACGAGACCGCACCGGTCGATATGGTGAAAGGCACGAGGGACTTCCTGAACCTGTGCTGCGCTGTTCGGACGGACCTGACCCCGTTTCAACTGCTCGGATCGACGCAGGGCACGGAACGGGAGCTCGGCAGGGACACAAAAAGGCTGCCCCCGGACCCGCCCCTGTACGGTTCACGTACAATCGATATAGATATAATCATATACGGCAGGCGCATAATCTATACGAGGGAGTTGATCGTACCCCACCCGCGGTTCCACCGGAGGCTGTTTGTGCTTGGCCCGCTTTCGGAGATAGCGCCGGATCTGGTACATCCTTTATTTAGATTGACTATGGATGAATTAAAATATATGCTGAAAGACAGGCATTCCGTAGGGTGCCGTAAAAAGACGGACTATCCGCGGGCAGGGAAAAGGACCATTTAGCGAGAGGCCCTGCCCTCACGACAGAAGGAGGCAGGGCACGTCTTTTTACGGGGAACGGGGCTGGAGATTTGAGAGGAGACGAATGTATGGCGATGAAGGAATTAAAGGTGTTTGACCAGAAACTGTACGTTATAACGCAGGCCATAGCCGACACCATTATGCCGTCCGGAGGCGCCTTCCAGACGGGTGCCAATGACGTCGATGCCGCGCTGCTGTTCGACAACTACATAGACCAGTTTGCCAAGCTGCCGCTGAAGTTTGTGAAGACCGCGCTGTACACGATCCAGTACGCACCCCTTTTTACAAGATTGAAGAGCTTTACCGGGATGAGCCCGCAGCAGAGGCTGCGGTATCTGGAGGGCTGGGAGAAGAGCAGGTTCGCTACCAAGCGAAATATTTTCCTGATGCTGAAGATGCTTATCCTCATGCCGTTCTACTCCAACGATGCCGTGGCGGACACCATAGACTACCACCCGGGATGCCTGCGAGAGGATTGACATGCTCCTTACCTATAACGATATAAACAAGGACGTGGTCGAAAGGCCGGACGTATGCATCATAGGCTCCGGCGCGGGCGGGGCAGTGATGGCGGACGTCCTCAGCGGTGCGGGCATCGATGTCGTCGTCATGGAGGAGGGCGGCTACTATACGAAAGAACGGTACGGCACGTATAAGCCGATAGAGTCCCTGAAGATACTCTACAGGGACTACGGGTCGACGGTCGTCCTGGGGAAGACCTCCATCATTCTCCCCCTCGGCAGGGCCATAGGTGGGACAACCGTGGTGAACTCCGGGACGTGCTTCAGGACCCCCGAGGGCGTCCTCGACGAGTGGGCGGACACATACGGCGTCGTAAAGGCATCGCCGAAAGACATGGAGCCCTATTTTGAGCGCGTGGAAAAGACCATCAACGTCATCCCCGTAACCCCTCAGGGGCTCGGCAAAAACGGCCTCGTTTTCAAGAGGGGCGCCGATGCGCTCGGGCTGAGCAACGGTATGCTGAAGCACAACATGATAGACTGCCACGGATGCGGCAGGTGTGCGTTCGGCTGTCCGCACGATGCAAAGCAGGCCGTGCATCTGAACTTCATTCCGTCCGCGATAAAAAAGGGCGCACGGTTCTATGCGAACGCGAAGGCAGAGACGATCGTCCTCGAATCGGGTAGGGTGAAGCACATCGAGGGCAGCATCATAAACGAGCAGACGGGCAACAGGCTGTACGGCATAACGGTGTCCCCAAAGCTGCTCGTCCTCTCCGCGGGCGCGATATACACGCCCTACATCCTTCAGAAGAACGGCATCAAGCTGTCGCAGGAGCTGGGGAAAAACCTGACCATTCATCCCGCGGCCCGTATTACGTCTTTTTTCGACGAGATCATCGAAGGCTACAAGGGGGTCCCGCAGGGCAGTTACGTCGATGCATACTCGAGCGAGGGCATCATGCTCGAGGGCATCTTCGTCCCTCCGGAGATAGCCCTCCCCGTTCTACAACCCATAGGCATCGAGGGGAAAAAGCGGGCACGGGAGTACAACAATCTGGCGGCCTTCGGGGTCATGGTGTCGGACAAGAACTCTTCGGGTGCGGTGAGACCGGGCATCGACAGCGGCCCGCTCATCACGTACAGGCTACATCCCTACGATCTGAAAAAGCTTATAAAAGGCATTGCTGTCGCCTCGGAAATATTCTTTGCCGCGGGCGCAAAAACGGTGGACCCTGGGGTCCACGGGATACAGGAATTCAAATCGTCCCGGGACATAGCGCAGCTATTCACGCGCCATCTCAGGACGACGGACTTCGAGATGATGGCCTTCCACCCGCTCGGTACCGCAAGGATGGGGGAGCTGGCCGGCCACACGGTGGTGGACTCCTTCGGCAAGGCGCACGGCACGGAAAACCTGTTCATTTCCGACGGGAGCGTCTTCCCGACGTCCCTGGGCGTCAATCCGCAGATCACGATCATGTCTTTCTCGATGAGGAACGCCGAGTACATCATAGACAACAGAAAGAGGTTCCTGACATAGATAACCTGCTTGACACACAGTTGTGCAGACTGCTCGGAATCCAGTACCCCGTCCTGCTCGGGGGGATGGTCTATGTATCGTACGCCCCGCTCGCAGCGGCCGTATCAAACGCCGGCGGGCTCGGCGTCATCGCCGGGGGCTCCTTCCTGTCGAAAGATGAGCTGGCCATGGAGATAGCAAAGGCCCGCACGATGACTGACAGACCGTTCGGAGTGAACATACCCATCATGTATCCCCTTGCGGCCGATATGGTGGACACCGCGATAGAAGAGGGTCTGCGCGTCGTCATAACCTCTGCCGGTAGTCCCGCAAAGTTTACGCAGAGACTGCACGGTGCCGGCATCAAGGTCGGCCACGTCGTGCCTTCCGTAAAACATGCAAGGAAGGCCTTCGATGCGGGCGTGGACTTCCTCATAGCGGAGGGCATCGAGGCGGGAGGTCACGACAGCCCGCTCGAGATTACAACGATGGTCCTTATACCGCAGGTCGTCGACGCTGTCGGTGTCCCCGTCGTCGCGGCTGGAGGGATAGCAGACCAGCGGGGCTTCGTGGCTGCGCGTGCCCTCGGTGCCCAGGGCATACAGATGGGCACGAGGTTCGTCTCGTCGACAGAAGCGCCGGTACACCCTGCCTTCAAACAGGCGATTATAGATGCGGAGGACGATTCGACCGTACTCACCGGGAGGACGATCGGCCAGCCCGTGCGGGTGATAAAAAACGGCCTCGCCGACCATATCCTCGATCTCGAAAAGAAGGGCATGGGCAAGACGGAGCTGCTGTCTTTCATAGGCCCGGGAAGGAGCAGGGCCGCGTCCATCGAGGGGGATATGGCGAACGGCACCGTAATGAGCGGGGAAGTCGCAGGACTGATAAAAGAGATACTGTCCGTCAGCGACATTATGAGCGGCATCGTCGACGGCTCCCACGAGCTTCTCACGGACCTCTGTACCGGTCCGCAGAGCTAAGATGATAGACAAGCTCATCGATCTGATATCGGGCGCCGTAAAGGACTATACCGGGGCGGAGTCCGTACCGCCGTTCACCATAGCGGTGTCCGCCGGGGAAAGCCACGGTGACTTTTCGACCGGGGTCGCATTCAATCTTGCCGGTGCCCTTCAGCAGGCGCCGTACGACATCGCCTCGGAGATCGCCCAAAGGCTGCGGCCGCATACCGATCTCATAGATAGAATCGATGTCGCACGGCCGGGCCATATAAACTTTTTCATGAGCGATGCGTTCTGGCAGAGGGGACTCAGGTATATACTCGAAAGGCAGTCGGACTACGGGAAAAACGACACGGGCAGGGGCAAAAGTGCATTGATCGAATTCGTGAGCGCCAACCCGACGGGCCCGATCCACGTGGGGCACGGCAGGGGCGCTGTGATAGGAGACGTGCTCTCCCGCATCATGGCGGCGTCCGGCTATAGCGTGACGCGGGAATACTACGTCAACGATGCCGGGAACCAGGTGCTGTCCCTGGGCTATTCCGTGCTCAACGAGTACTACAGGATCAACGACATCGATCGCACGGCCTCGATGCCCGGAGAATATCAGGGTAGGTACATCCACAGCATAAGCCGTACCCTCGATGCCGTACTTCCCCCTGCGGAGATAAACGAAGAGAACATCCGCAGTATAACGGAGTTTTCGGTCAAGAGTATACTCGGCGACGAGAGACGGGCGCTCCCGGACTCCAACATAAAGCAGGTGCTCCAGAAATTCAACATAGCGTTCGATACATGGTTCAGTGAAAAAAGGCTGTACATGGATGGGAGCATCTCCGGCGTCATCGGGGAGCTCGAAAAGAGGCGTGCAGTGAAGTACGATGACGGCGCAACATGGTTCCTGTCGACGCTGTACGGGGACGAGAAGGACAGGGTCCTGAGGAAGCAGTCGGGCGAGTTCACGTACTTTGCCTCCGACATCGCCTACCACGTGGACAAGTACAGGAGGGGCTACGATGTGCTGATCAACATCTGGGGGGCGGACCATCATGGCTACCTGCCCAGGCTCAGGGCCGCGCTCAGGGCGCTCGGCTACGATGCGGACAGGCTTGCCGTCATGTTCGTCCAAATGGTAAGGCTGATGCGGGGAGACAGGCCCGTCGCGATGTCGAAGCGCGCGGGCGAGTACGTGACACTGGAGGAGCTGATCGACGAGGTCGGCACGGACGCCGTACGGTTTTTCTTTTTACAGCGCAGCCACGGGAGCCAGCTCGTGTTCGATATAGATCTCGCAAAGAGGCAGTCCCAGGAAAACCCTGTCTACTATGTTCAGTACGCCCACGCAAGGATCGCAAGCATATTCGGCTATGCCCTGACAAAGGGCTGGGACATCGATAAGGTAGACCTTCAGACCGGCTATGCCTTTCATAATCAGGAGAAGAGGCTTCTGGCCCACTGCCTGATCTATCCTGAAGTCATTAAAGATATTGTTGTAAAAAGGGAGCCCCACAGGCTACCGTACTACCTTATGGAGCTGGTGGGCGTACTCCATAGGTATTACACGGATACCCGGGTGGTCGGAGACGACCGCACGACGGGCCAAAGACTTTTGTTGATGAAAATGGTAAAAATTGTTTTAAAGAATGCACTGGACATGCTGGGTATCGGTGCACCGGAGAAGATGTAGGAACTCCATTATAGAAAGGAGGTAATTGTATGAGGGACATAGAAAGGATAAAGCCAAAGTATAGTGTGACCCTGGACAACAAGCAGGTCGTTATGATAGTCGTCTCTTTCATCGTTATACTCGTACTCGTGTTTGCGATAGGCTTCGTACTCGGCAGGAGCATGGGCACCAGAGAGGTCCAGCAGGCGAATCTCATGCCGCAGCAGATCAGGCCGAGGAACGCGGTCGTTTTTACGCAGCAGACAGCGGAAGTTCCGGGGAGAGCCTCCGGGGAGGGGTATGGCCGGCCGGAACAGGCTGAGACACAGACCGCCGAGACACGGACCACGACGGCGGTACAGTCACCCACGACCACCGCGGGTAGGCACAGCGAGCTGACCTTTTATACGTCCCTTACCAAAAATGGCCGTAGGGAGAAAGGGGCGCAAAAGAAGCAGGCGGAAAGGACCGCCCCAAAGAAAAGCGCCCGCAGGCAGGAGGGCAAGTTCAGCATCCAGTGCGGGGCCTTTCAACAAAAGAGCGGCGCTGACAGACAGGCCTCCGATCTAAAAAAGAGGTACAGGCTCGCCACGTGGATAGCCCGGGCAACGACGCGAGGGGGGAGGCTATACGAAGTGAGGATTGGGCATTTTGAATCGCGAAAGAGGGCGCAGATCTACGAGCAGGGAGAGCTCATCCGCAGGGGGGTGCGGAACTGCGTCATAGCGGTGGACAAATAGAAGGAGACTGCATGGAATTTCTTGGTGGATTAAAAAGGACGTGCTACTGCGGAGAGATCTCCTCAGCGCACACGGGGAAAGAAGTCATACTGATGGGCTGGGTCCACAGGAGAAGGGACCATGGCGGGCTCATATTCGCAGACCTCAGGGACAGAGAGGGCATCGTCCAGGTCGTGTTCAATCCCGAGACGGACAGGTCCGCGTACGAGAAGGCGAAGCTCATCAAGCCCGAGTACGTTATTCTGATAAAAGGCCGCGTACGAGAGAGGCCCGGGGGTACCGAGAACAGGGACATAAAGACCGGGCTCTATGAGGTGGAGGTCGAAGAGCTCCGTATCCTGAACGAGGCCAGGACCCCCCCGTTCCCCGTGGCCCAGGGGAAGGTCGATGTCGACGAGACGACGAGGCTCCAGTACAGGTACATAGACCTGAGAAGGGAGAAGATGCGGTCCAATCTGATCGTGCGGCACAGGCTCACCAACCTCGTGAGAGAGTTCTTGAACGCCGAAGGCTTCATAGACGTCGAAACCCCCATCCTGACGAAGAGTACGCCCGAAGGTGCGCGGGACTTCCTCGTACCGAGCAGACTGAACGCCGGCAAGTTCTATGCGCTGCCGCAGTCGCCGCAACTCTTCAAGCAGCTCCTCATGGTGTCCGGGTTCGATCGCTATTTTCAGATTGCGCGGTGCTTCAGGGACGAGGACCTGAGGGCCGACAGACAGCCCGAATTCACGCAGATCGATATAGAGATGTCCTTTATCGAGATGGAAGACCTGATGGAGATCATGGAGAGGCTGTTCGTAAGGATCTTCGAGACGTTCAAAGGCAGAGAGCCCGACAGACCGTTCTACAGGCTGTCGTACGATGAGTCGATGAGGCGGTTCGGCAACGACAAGCCGGACATGCGGTTCGGCATGGAGCTCGTGGATCTGAACGATGTATTCAAGGAGACGGGATTCAATGTCTTCAAACAGGCACTCGAACAGGGAGGGCTCATCAAGGGCGTCAAGGCAGGACAGGACTTTTCGAGGAAGGAAGTCGAGGAGTTCGAGCAGTTCGTCCGGCAGTACAGGGCAAAAGGGCTCGTATGGCTGAAGATGAAAGGCGGGGCGCTGTCGTCCCAGGTCGACAAGTTTCTGTCGGAGGAAGAGAGAAACAGTCTCAAGAGACTGCTCGGCATGAAAGACGGGGACACGGCCTTCATCGTCGCTGACCCCTCTCCGAAGGTCGTCAACGATGCACTGTCCAGCCTGAGGCTGCACCTTGGCAGACGTCTCGACCTCGTCAAAGGCGAGGACTACCGGCTCCTCTGGGTGACCGATTTTCCAGCCTACGAATACAACGACGAAGAAAAGCGCTATGAGTCCGTGCACCATCCGTTCACCTCGCCGAGGGACCAGGATGTCGCCATTCTCGAGGAGCAGCCCCTCAGGGTCAAATCGAAGGCCTATGACCTCGTACTCAACGGCACGGAGGTCGGTGGAGGGAGCATTCGTATCCACAACAGCGAGCTCCAGGCAAGGGTGTTCAGGCTGCTCGGTATCAGCGAGCAGTCCGCACGGGCCAAGTTCGGCTTCCTGCTCGATGCGCTCCAGTACGGTGCACCACCCCACGGCGGCATAGCCTTCGGTCTCGACAGGCTTGTCATGATACTGACCGGCTCCGAGTCGATACGGGACGTTATACCGTTCCCGAAGACCCAGAAAGGCACGTGTCCGCTTACGGACGCGCCGTCGGACGTCGACGACAAGCAACTGAAAGAACTATTCATTAAAAAAGTATAGATGCATTAGGAGGACAAATGCCAGAAAACACCGTTTCAAAGCCCGCCGTATCAAAACCGAACCCGGACACGCTCTACGACAAGATCGGCATCGCGGCCATCGTGCTCTCTTTCCTCATCATCCCGGTCCTGAAGTTCGGGAACGAGTTCATATGGATAAAGACCACGGTGCTCATATCCGTCACAATGATCCTGACGTTCCTGTGGCTCATACGGGGCGTCGACAGAAAAGAGATAGTGCTGCCGAAGACCTCGATCTGGCTGCCGATGCTCATGATGATAGCGGTCGTGCTCGTCCATATCGTACACGTCACGGATATCTGGCGCGCGATCGACATGATGATAAGGCTCGGGGCGAACATATTCTTCTGGTTCTTTACGCTCCTCTACGTAAGAAAGAAGAGCCATATAAAGTGGATCATCGTGGCAATGGCGATATCGGTGTTCATAGTCTCGATGTATGGCATCATGCAGTTCTACGAGATCCTGCCGTGCCCCTATGACATCTACGGCGAAAAGGACCCCTCGTCGACGATCGGGCTCACGAACTTTTCCGCCGAATGGATAATAAGCTTCGTGGGCCTCCTGATATTCTCGTTCTTCCTATCGGACTTCAATATCGAGACGAAGACCATGCTGTTCTTCCTCTTCCTGCCGACATATTTCTACTTCGTCCTCACGAAGGGGAGGGCGGCCTGGATGGGGTTCATCATCTCGAGCCTCGTGGTATTCGGGTTTTTTATCTATCAGTGGGTGAAGCTGCGGGCTCCCCGAGGAGGTGGGCCTGCCACACTACCCGGGCGGCCTGCCGAAGGCAAGAGCGGAACAGTCTCCGTGGCGAGGCGAGCAGGCGTCCTTGCAACGCTCGGCGTGCTCGTCATAAGCGGTGGCATCATTCTGTCTGTTTCCCACTTCGGGAAGCAGAAGCAGTTCGCCTCGATATACTCCACCGTGAAGGACGTGGAAGAACCTCACGCCGGCATATTGAAAGACGTATACGATCTACTGACGTCGAAGCTCCTGACGAAGGACACCTCCATCAATTTCCGCTTCATGGCGTGGCGGAGCACCTTCGATGCATGGAAGCATAACCCGCTCATCGGCGTCGGCATCGGACAGGTCGAGGTCGACATACACAAGTACCAGGTCCCGCAGCTCCAGCAGATCATATCAAAGACCTACCAGGTCTTTTCCGAATCCCACAACGACTGGCTCCAGATACTCGCAGAACTCGGTATCATGGGGTTCATCGCCTTCCTCTGGATCCTCCTCAATGCCGCGTACAAGCTGGTGAGGGTAGCGAAGGAGAACATCGGGAACGAGGACAAATTCCTTCTGGCTCTTGCGTTCGGAGGAGGGATAATGGCCGTCCTTATAGCCGCGGTCTTTAGCTTTCCGCTGCAGGAGCCGGCGTCCAGCATGTATTTCTGGGGGCTGATAGCCCTGTCGGACGTCATCTACAGGGGCTTTGAAGACGAGAACCAGCAGACCTCTGCCAAAAAACAGAGACGTCTCGCGGCGCCGGAGGCGCCCTCCTATCTGCTCTTTCTCAATCCATCGACAAGGGGCAGGGTACCCGTGGTAATAAAGAAGTTCCTCCTGACAGCGGCCCTCATGGCAAGCATCGTCTCCGTCTTTGTGCTGCCCATCTATGCAGGACGTACCGCTGTGGCAGAAAACCATATCAAGGACGGCGTCGCGTACAGGAACAGGAGGGACTTCCCGGACGCTGTGCGCGAGTTCAACGACGCGATAAGCCTTAACCCCTTTGAATATATCTACTACTTCCATAGGGCGATAGTGCTGTTCAACACCGGGGACCTCCAGCAGGCGATAGCCGATCTGGACCAGTCGCTGAAGCTGAGCCCTTACTTCGGACTGGCATATAGGCTGAGGGGAGGCGCATACTTCGCAGAGAACAACTGCGAGAAGGCCGCCCCGGACTTCGAGCAGGCATTGAAATTCCTCCCGCCGCTCGTCGAGGAGATAGGCAACCAGGCAGTTGCATGCGACGTAAGGCTGAACAGGATCGACGACGTGATCAAAATCGCCGATCTGCAATTGAAGTACAACAACGACGATAAGAACGCCTACTACAACCTCGGGAACGCGATGTTCCTGAAGGGCGACTACAAGGACGCGATCGTGGATTACCAGAAGAGCGTGGAGATCGACCCCTCGTTCCAGGCGGGTCTGCTCAATATAGCAATGACCTACTATTATCAAAAGGACTTCGAGTCCGGCAACGCATACTTCGAGAAAGCGAAGCAGCTCAACTCCGACAATCCGATTGTGTGGTACGATCATGCGGTGGGGCTCGCCATCCATGGCGAGAAGAGACAGGCACTGGAGAACCTCAGGAAGGCCATTGGCCTAAAGCCGGCGCTGAAGATGTCCGCGCTGCAGGAGCCGTCCTTTGCCCAGCTCAGGGACATGCCGGAGTTCAAGCGGCTGGTGGGCCAGCAGAACATGGAGAAACTTGAGCAGATGGAAAAGCTGAAAGAGATGCTGCAGGGGATAAGGAAGCGGTAATTCAAGTATGATTGAAAATCGCGAAGAGGACGCAAAGATGAAAGGCGGGGCCCTTTCTTCGAAAGCAGGTACTCCCGGTCGTTTCCTGATGGCATTGATTGCCGTCGTACCTCTGTTCCTCGGCACAAGGAGCTCTTATGCAGTCACGGCAAGCGGGATCCTGAGGAACGTCCGCAAGGCAGCCAGCTTCAGAACCGTCGCCATGCACATCGACATGGTCCTTACGGACAGCATCGGCCAAAGGCGCGAGCGCTCATTCGAGTGGTACGCCGTGGACACGGACGGCGTGCACAAAAGGCTGATCGTCATAGATGCACCCGACACCATAAAGGGCACGAAGTACCTCCTCATCACGCGGGGGCGCAGTACGACCCAGTATGTATACATGCCGTCGATGCACAAGGTGAGGAGGATCGGCGTAGCCGAGCTGAGGGAGAGCTTCCTCGGCAGCGACCTCTCGTACGACGATTTGAAGAACAGCAGCTACCTTTCATGGCACAACACACTCCTGAAGGTGGACATGTGTCCCGAAGAGAAAGTCCGGTGCTCCGTGGTCCAGTCATTGCCACCTGCCAGAGACGGGCCCCCCCCTCCATACTCAAAGATAGTCCAGTGGATAAGGTCGAAGGACTATGTTCCCGTCTATGCGGAGTTCTACCGGGGCAGGGACGTCGTCAAGACCATGCGTGTCCAGGAGATCAAAAGCATAGAGGGACACTCCATCGCAACACGGACGTACATCCACAACCCCGTGACGGACCATTCCACCCTCGTAACAATACGGCACGTGCTGATCGACAGGCCGATAGACGGCTCGCTATTTACGGTACGGTTCCTGGAACAGCCATGAATTTTTTTACGGTAATAGGAAAGAACATCATGCGCAGGAAGGTAAGGACACTCCTTACGGCGACCGGGATAGGGGTTGGTATCGGTGCCATCGTCGCGCTTGTTGCCATATCGAACGGCTTTGTCGCAAGCTGGGGAAGGCTCATAGCGCGCTCCGGGACCAACCTCAATGTGATAAAGGGCAATGTGGCGAACGTGTTCTTCAGCAGTGTCGATGAGGGCATCATGGACAGGATACGTTCGATAAAAGGCGTAAAGGAAGTTGCTGGCTCTCTAACGGACATAGTGACGGTCAACGACCAGCCCTCCATAACCGTCATAGGGCTCGATCCCGCGGAGTACCCCATACGACACCTGAAGATCATCGAGGGCAGTGCCCTCACCGAAGGTGGGTACAACAGCGTGCTGGTGGGGAAGATCGCACAGGAGAACCTCAAGGTAAGGGTCGGGAACTACCTCGACATCGAGACGATGGTCTTCAGGGTGGTGGGCGTGTACGAGAGCGGAAACGTGTTCGAGGACGGGGCGTGCGTCGTACAGCTCAAGACGTTGCAGGCGCTGCTCAACAAGAGGCACACCGTCTCCCTGATAAGCATAAAGCTCGACAATCCCTCTCAGGAAAAGGGGATGCTGAAGACGATCCAATCGCGCCTCCACGGATACACGGTCGTGGAGGCGAGGAAGCTCGGCGAGCTCAACGAAGGCACGAAGCTCATCAGAATCATGGCATGGATTACGTCCGTGATCGCGCTCGCCGTTGGCATGATAGGTACGATGAACACGATGACGATGAGCGTATTCGAGAGGACTAAGGAGCTCGGCATATTGAGGGCTATCGGATGGAGCAAGGCGATGGTTGCAAGAATGATACTCGGAGAGACCGTCATCATAGGCATAGCCGGGTGGGCGCTCGGCTCTATAATCGGCGTCGCCTCGCTGAGGCTCCTTATCGACCTGCCGTCCGTCAGGGGCTTCATCTTTGCAGACCCGGACCTCCGGCTTTTTGCAATGGCCCTGCTCGTCGCACTGTGTCTGAGCGTGATTGGTGCCTTGTATCCCATGTACAGGGCAATGATGGTCCAGCCTGTCGATGCCATACGGTACGAATAGCGTGCCGCGCCGGACGCCCCGTGGCACGCCGATAGAGTCAGTCCGCCGGCCTATTGCCCGCCAACGAGTCCTTCGCCTCCGCCCTGCTTATCTTCTCGTCTTGCTGTTTTTTCCTCTCGTACGCGTCCCTGATCTTCTTGACAAGCTCGTCGATGTCCGTGGGTTTCATGAGGTAGTCAAAGGCGCCCCTTTTCATTCCCTCGATGCCCGACTGGATGGATGCATAGCCTGTCAGTAGGATCACCTCCACGAGGGGCTGTACCCGCTTTACCTCGCCGAGCAGGGCTATCCCGTCCATCTCCGGCATCCTCACGTCCACCACTGCCACGTCGAACTGTCCCCCCTTTATCCTCTCCATGGCGTCCCGTGCGCTCGTGACATAGAGGGCATGAAACCCTCTCCTGTTAAGCCTCTTCGCGAGTGTCTCCACGAATTCTATCTCGTCGTCGACAAGCAATAGGTTTATGTCTTCCATGTTCTCGTACCCCCTTTTCTATATCTGCAGACCGTCCCGGCCGTCGAGCGGCAGACGTATCGTGAACACCGTACCCTTGCCGGGCCCGCTCTCCACGGTAATGCTGCCCCCGGAGCCCTTTACGATTTCATAGCATATCGAAAGCCCGAGCCCCGTGCCACCCCTGTGGAGCTTCGTCGAGAAAAAGGGCTCGAATATCCTCGGGACATACTCCGCCGGTATCCCGCTCCCGTTGTCCTTGATTCTTACGACTATGCCGCTGCCCTCTGCCCGCGTCGTCAGGGCTATCTCGCCCTTCCCCCTGATGGCCTCCATTGCGTTTGTGATCATGTTGAGGAACACCTGCTCCATCTGCGAGGCGTTGCCGTGCCACAGCGGAAGATTTCTATCATACTCTCTGACGATGGCGATGTTCTCGTGTCTTGCCTCCGCTTCAAGGAAAAATACGGCCTCGTCCAGCAGTTGATTTATATTGACCGGCTCCGTGCCTTCGCCGACCCGCCTCGAGAAGCCGAGCAGCCTGGAAGTTATGGCCTTGCAGCGGTCCACCTGCCTCTTTATCTGTTTGATGCTGC
>JAMCVD010000109.1:0-2052 GCA_023381995.1 Deltaproteobacteria bacterium | reverse complement strand
GGCGTCCTTTATGAGATCGCTCATCCACCCGGACTCATTGTTTATTATGGCCGCAGGATTATTGATCTCGTGCGCGATGCCTGCGGCGAGCCGTCCTATGGCCGCCATCTTCTCGGCCTGGATCAACCGGTTGTTCAGGACGGCCCTCTGCGTATCGGAGGCATACAGCCTGTTGGTGAACCCCGTCGAGACCACGTAGGATATAACGAAGATACACAGGATACCTGCTGCAAACAACACCTCTCCGACCCTCATGGCCCCGGCGAGGGGCTCGGTATCGTTCTTTATTGCCTGCAGGACCACGACGACCCAATCGCTGTCCGCTATCCATGACCGTGCACAGTAAAACTTGTTATTGCCGCCGTCCGTTACCCTGCTTACCCTCGTTCCTGCGTGGAGCTGCTCCGGCCGGAGGAAGGACCTCCGTGCGATGTCCCCGTCTTTTGCGGGAGGGATTTGGTATACGCCGCTCTCGTTCAGTATGAAGGCATGAACAGGGGCCTCGACCTCGGCGATTCTCATGAGCGACCTTAGCGCATCGATGTTTATGGTGCTGCGTATGATGAAGGCCCTGCCGTCGGACTGCTTCTTGACGGCTATAATGAAATGCGGGAACCTTCTGAACCCCAGAAAGACGTCGCTCTTGTAGACCCCCCTGACCATGACCTCCTTGAACCATTTCTCGTTGAGGTAGTTCATGCCGCTCAGGTTGTAGGGGCCCACGTAGTCGACCGCTGTCCCGTCCTGGTCCATGATGCTTATGTCGACATAGTCCCTGCTCTCTTTCTGGAGCGAATCGAAGATCCTTTCGAGGTTCTTCCCCTGTTCCAGATAGCTGTAAGCATAGAGGTTGCCGAGCACGGACATCTGCTCTGTCTTTTCCTTCAAGAAAAGTTCCACAGCGTCCTTCCTGTTTTCGGCAATGTTCACGAGTACGCTCTCTATCTTGCTGCGGATCGCCCTGCTGTAGTAGTGCGCGCTCATCAGATAGATGGCAGTCAACGGTACGAGGCCTGCACAGAAGACCATGAAAAAGAGCTTATACTTGAGCAGCCCGTAGTGTCCTGGCCTATGATTGTTCACAGGTCACCGTCAAAGTACGCCGTACCGCTGCTCCCTGAACGCGGTATAGTACCTCTCAATATCGTTGTCCGTCACCATGGCAATATCGAGCCTGTTGACAAAGCCGAGCAGTCTGCCGAGGCACTCGATCTTGAGTTTCATCTCCTCCTCCCCGAGGTTCTGGATGCGGGAGTCGATTGTGTCCATCGTCCGCGTCGATGTGAAGCCGGCATCGCCCAGTATTTTTTCGATCAGCGTGGCCCTCCTGCTCCGTCTGTCCAGGGCGTTCGCTCCGCCGCTGAACCTGAAATTGACATAGTTCGATTCGCTCTCCTCCGTCACGAGCGCATCGACCGTCGCGAAATGATAGCCCACCCTTGAGTTGAAGTTCAGGTAGTTCCTTGAAATGAACACATAGCTCGGGGCGCCCAGCCCCCGCACCGATATGCCCTCGTCGACCATATAGTTCGTCATGGCCGAGATGAGCCCCGAGACGTTGATGCCCCGCTCCCCGGACCATTTTATTCCCTTGTGCATCATGCCGCTCCATAAGGCCTTCATCGGTATAGACTCTATGTACCCGATGGGCACGTTGCCTTCCGGCGCTCCCTCGGCTATACCGTCGCCGAGATCGAAGGCTATCAGCTCTATCGGTATGGGAGATACAATGATACGCGTACGGCAGCCCTTCGATACCCTGGTATCGCATATCTTGAACATCTCCTCGATGGCGGTCTGGTGCACGAACCTCACGATGTCGTGGATGGTCCTGCACTTCAGTGCCTGGGCATTCGAGTTCAAGGGACTGGGCATGTTGAGGACGGCGATGTCCTGAAGCAGGCTCTGGAGCAGCAGGCCCGACGGCGACATTTTCCTGTCGTCCCGTCGTGAGGAGGCCAATTCCCTGACTGTGCCTTCGTATACCTTTTTGTGTGTCGCATCCAGGGTAATGTCCGTACCGTCGGGTATGTCGACATAGTCCCTGCTCTC